>JAADDP010000194.1 GCA_013153825.1 Campylobacterota bacterium | reverse complement strand
TCTATAGCTACTCTACTCTGTCACGTTATAAAGATAAATAGTAAAGATTTATCGGTTGGAAGAGATATGTTTTTCGATTTTATGGATGAGAACTTTGAGTGTGACATAGGGGAGTCCCAGAGGCTATTTGATGAGATTATGGAACTCAAATATGATGATGTAGATAGACACCTCTCAATCGTTGCAAATGCACTATACAACCAATCATATATGAAGATGAAAATCTTAAACCACCTAAATAGTATGATACTGAAGGGTGGAGATATAAGTGATGAGGATTATGAGTTTTTTGAGAAGGTTAAGGGGGCTCTATTTAGAGGATAGATTTATCTTTTTTCGGTAAAATCCCATAACTTTGGATATTAGGATTGTATATGAGCATGACAAAACCACTTTTAATTGAGATTGGGGTAGAGGAGCTTCCAGCTATTCCACTTATTAAAATTTTGAACCAGATTGAGGAGTCTTGGATATCGATACTAAAAGAGTATAGAGTTGAGAGTAGTTTTAACTTCTCCTATACGCCTCGCCGTTTACTTTTAATACATGATGAGATACCGATATCACAACCAGATAGCAGTATTGAGCTGTTTGGCCCCCCAGTAGATGTGGCATTTAGAGATGGTGTAGCCACAAAGGCTGGAGAGGGCTTTGCAAAGAGGTGTGGTGTAGATATTGGTGAGATATCCACAACTAAAAGGGGTGATAGGGAGATACTCTACTATCGAAGAGAGGAGATAGGAAGAGATATAAGTGAGCTTCTGGAGGAGATGGTTCTAAAGTGGGTAAAATCTATGAACTTTGGAAAGATGATGAGATGGGGAGATAGTAGCTTTGAGTTTATTCGCCCCGTGAGATGGCTTCAGGTTAGATTGGGTAGTACCCCACTAGATATTGAGCTTTTTGGGGTTAAATCATCAACTACTACACGCCTCCATAGAATGGTGAGCTTCGAGCCTGTAGAGGTTGAGGATATATCAAAATTTGAGGAGCTTCTAGAGAGAGGAGAGGTTATAATATCACCAGAGGCTAGAGAGAGGAGAATTTTAGGTGATATAGAGGAGATAGAGAGTAGAGAGTCTATAGAGGTTGAGAGGGATAGATATCTACTTAAAGAGGTTGTTGCCATCACCGAGAACCCAAAAGCTCTTATGGGTAGATTTGATAGTAGATTTCTGAAGCTTCCTGAGGAGGTTATTATAGCCTCAATGAAGGGGCATCAGAGATACTTTCCAACCTTCAGAGATGGTAAGCTGGATAGTAGCTTCATATTTGTATCAAATGGGGTTACAGATGACTACTCAAAGATTATAAAGGGAAATGAGAGGGTTCTAAAGCCTAGATTGTCAGATGCCCTCTTCTTCTACCATAATGACCTAAAGAGGGGGTTGGTTACAGATGGTCTCGAGAGTATAACATTTATAGATGGTTTAGGCTCTCTCATAGATAAGATAGAGAGGGAGAGGTATATAGCTGAGGGGTTGGCAAAACTATATATGGATAGGCTCATTGAGGAGAGTGGAAGAGGAGAAGATGAGCTTCTAAAACTTATAGATAGAGCAGTAACCCTAGCTAAGGCTGACCTAACATCTGAGATGGTCTATGAGTTTACAGAGCTTCAGGGAATTATGGGCTACTATTACGCTAAGGCTCTCGGTGAAGATAGGTCTGTATATGAGGCTATAAGGGAGCAGTACTACCCTATCGGGGAGAACTCCCCTCTACCATCAACCATATTTTCTGCAATAATATCTATGAGTATAAAGCTAGATACCCTAATGGGTCTATTTAGTATAGGAAAGATACCTACAGGCTCTAAAGACCCATTCGCATTGAGAAGGGCTGTAAATGGGATTATCAGAATGGTTATGGAGTTTGATTTAGAGTTCAATATTGAGCAGATTTTAGATAGAAACTCCAAACTATATCAAAATTACGATAGAGGTAGGCTTGTAGATTTTATCCTTGAGAGGCTAAAGAGAGTTATAGGTGTTAACCCATCAATAATCACAGCTGTTTTGGCATCTAATGAGGGTGATATCAATAGAGTTATCAAGAAGGTTAAGGCTCTAGATAGTAGATTGAGTAGAGATAGGTTCTCAATATTTAAGAGGGTAGCAAATATATCTAAAGATGTAGATTTAGATGGTAATCTAACTGTAGATGAGGAGCTATTTGAAAAAGATATTGAGTCTCAATTGTATTCAGAATATAGAAGTGTCGTATCTAAAAGCTATAGAGGGTATGAGGAGAGGTTAGAGGCTCTATTTGGTCTAGGTTCGACTCTAGATAGATACTTTGATGAGGTCTTAGTAAATAGTGATGATGAGGCAATAAGGGGTAATAGAAGGGCTGAAGTGGCACTAATCTATAAGGCTCTACTAGATATTGCAGATATTAAGTATATATCTCTATAACCACTCACTAGAGTGGCTAGAAGAAGTTGTGGTATATGACCATTATCCAGCAGGATATGTGTAGAATAGTGGCGAATAGTACAGCTGTAGCCCCTATATCCTTAGCCGACTTGGCTAAGGGGTGGAACTTAGATGTTACCAAATCGACAACATTTTCAATAGCTGAATTTATCAACTCAACTATCAGTATCAATATAAAAGTGATAACGAGAATCAACTTATATAAAAATAGGAGTGGCAGTAGATATATTGTGGGTATAACTATTAGAGCTACAACCAGCTCTATTCTAAATGAACTCTCAGTTTTTAGTGCATATAGAAGCCCATCAACTGCATACTTGAAGTTCTTAAAAAATCTATATTTAGGCTTATTGTTCATCTAGTAGAGTCCAAATGTTAAGTATATCTGCCCACTTCTAACATCAATACCTCTTACAAAGCCTGAGATTATATTTGACTGCTTTAGATTATATATCGGCTTCTCTGCCACGGTCTTTGCCACTATATCTCCAATAACCTTCTTTATACCATCTGGTAACTTCTGCAGTAGAGACTCCTCTTGAAACTTCACATCCTGAACCATAGGCTCTTTGAGATATAGATTTCTGCTCACAGGGTCATACTTAACGCCGGAGTCCAACTTTATCTCTCCAGATATACCATTTGGTATTAGAACATTTGTGAACTTAAATTGAGAGCCAACAGCCAACTTATCTTTTCCACTCTGCCCAAAGATTGTTGGGTTTGATATATTTAGCTTCCCACTCACAACACCATACTTTAAATCTCTATCAACGGGAAAGTTCTGTGCCAATGTTGAGTTTACTATCGCCATTGGAATTGTTACTGAATAGCCTCTACCTTCAGGGTCAACAGATACACAGCTGGTGAAGATGCCCAATATGAGTAGATAGGCAACTGCTCTTTTAAACATTAATTCCTCCTAAACTATTTTAGTATTAATATTATATAATCTTACTCTTAAAAGCGATAAGGGGCAATCATGCTACTAAAAAGTCAACTATTTATAATCTTTTCAAACTTGATATTTGCATCTACAGTTCAGATAGCCGTATCTGCAAATGTATCTTATGCAGTGGAGGAGCTGAAGAGGAGCTTCAATAGACTCTATCCAGATATAGAGGTTAAAACCGTAATAGGGAGCAGTGGAAAGTTGACTGCTCAGATTGAGAGGGGAGCTCCATTTGATATCCTATTGAGTGCAGATATGAGCTATCCGGATAGATTATACCGTAATGGATTTGCTATAACTAAGCCTCTAATATATGCTAGAGGTACTCTAGCCCTATTCTCAAGAGAGGGGAGAGAAGAGCTATCGAGAGGTGTTGAAATTTTGGCTGATAGCTCAATTAAGAGGGTTGCAATTGCAAATCCAAAGACTGCACCATATGGATTGGCATCTGTGAATGCCCTAAAGAGGGTAGGTATCTATGGTGGAGTCTCAAATAAATTTATATTTGGAGAGAATATATCATCAACATTCAACTATGCACTTAAGGCAACAGATGTAGGTATAGTGGCTAAATCTCTTCTACTCTCCCCAAAGTTAAAGGGCAGATTTAAGGAGGGGGTAAACTGGGTTGAGCTGAACAGCTCCATATATGAGCCTATTAAACAGGGTACGGTTATTCTAAAAGAGGGGGCTGGGGATAGAGATGTGGCTCTCCTATTCAGCTTCCTCTTTAGTAGAGAGGCTCAAGAGATATTTAAGAGATTTGGATATCTAAATTGAGTAGAGAGACATGGGTAGCAGTTGCAATATTTGTATCTGGAGTCGTTGGAGTAGCTCTATATTGGTTCTATCCAGATAGAGTTGTAGAGCCATACAATCCAGCAGATGAGGAGATTATACTCCCAAAATATGATACAGAGTTCTATCGGAGTATAGATGAGGTTAGGAGGTATATAGATAGCCTCAAGAGAGCTTTAAGTAGAGGTGAACCATTAACTCTAGATAGTAGTGAGCTTAGTAGCGATGGAGAGAAGGCTCAGGAGTTGGCTCTTAGGGATAGCAGATTTATGGAGGATATTAGAGACTCGAGAGGGAGAGTTCTACATAACGATATCATGACAGCTCGTCCAGCAGTTATAAGTGTTATGGATAGAGATACAGAGAGTATCTGTAGAGGTAGTAGCTGTTATCAGGTTACAAAGTATAATTTTGTTACAGATACAACTACAAGGGCAGTTGTAGATATAGAGAACTCCAGAGTTCTACAGGTTGATAGATTTAGAGATAGAGAGCCAGATATTAGCCAGAGGTTGAAGAGGGTGGCAGAGGCGATAGCATTAAACTCTCCAGAGGTGGCAGAGAGACTTGGAGCTACCCCTGAGTATAGAGATATGAGTATGTCAAATGTTAGAGGCTCAATAAATGGGAGTCCGTGTGAAGATGACCACCACCTATGTGTAGCTCCAACATTTAGTTACCACGATAGAGAGAAGGCACTATGGGCAATTATAGACCTTACGGATATGAGACTTGTCGTTGCTAAGTGGGCAGGACTTGGAAAGACAACAACCCCATCATGTATAGATGAGAGGACTCTTCAGAATAGATATATAATGGAGAGGTTTTGCCAGAGGAATAACCACCATAAAGATATGGGTTGGGAGTTTAAGTATAGAATTACAGGCTCAGATGGGCTGGAGGTTCTCGATGCCAAGTTTAATGGAAAATATATTATTAAGTCGGCTAAGATTGTAGATTGGCATGTGGCATATAGAGGTATAGGGGAGGTAGATACCTCATCATCTGAAACTGTTGTAGCTGGGAGAAGGGTTGAGTATGTAGATGGGGGAGATAATAGCTTCTACTTCGGCTATAATGATGCTATGGGCTGTCCTATGTTCTCAACCTCTGTAGTCTTAACCTTTAATGCTCCAGAGATAGGGGATATAGTGAGAGGTGGGGAGAAGGTTGGCTTCTATATAACCCAAGATTTTAGAAACCCAAAGTGGCCAATGGCATGTAACTACAGATATGAGAGTAGATTTGAGTTCTATAGAGATGGCTCATTTAGAGTAGTTGGAATTAATATAGGTAGGGGGTGTGGAGATAGAGCAATATATCGCCCTGTGATGAGGATAGACCTATTTAATGGTGGTGAGAGCTTCTTCAAATATGAGAATGGGGATTGGAGCAGATGGCTTAAGGAGGGTAGAGATTTTCAATATAGGGCTAGAGAGTACTATAGGGGTAGATATCTATATAAGATTACATCAGGAGATATCGGCTACTACATAGAGCCTAATAGGGGGCAGTTTGATAATAGTAGGGGGGATAATGCCACAATATTCGCAACTCTATATAGAGATGATGAGGGTGCAAAAGACCTATTGACTCTCGGCTCATGCTGTAAACTTGATGAGGATGGCGTTGAGCAGTTTATAGATGGAGATGGGATAGATGGTAGTGATATTGTATTGTGGTATGTACCGAGAGTTCAGAATGACTCCAGAGAGGGGCATGAGTACTGCTGGGCAGATACAGTTTTAGAGAATGGGAATTTAGTTGTAAAGGAGTTTCCATGTGCCGTTGGGGCGAAATTTGTACCTATAGATGGAGCTGGACTCTAGCATGATAGGTAGATGGCTACCCATTATAGTATCAACTGTAGCTACTATATCTCTCTTCACCACAGCATACATATTTAAAAGCTCTAATATATCCATTGAGGAGGATAAGTTTAAGATAGGTAACTTCCAGATGGAGAGGAGAGGGGTGAGATATCCAAAATTCCTATATAGATTTAATATAAAACATCCAATTGCCATAGACCTATCCCAACAGAGATTTAAGGGTATAGCCTTTCTATTTGGTAAGGGTTTGAGATACTCTATCCACCATAGAGCTTGGGAGAGATTTGACTATTTTGGAAGCTACACACTTGATAGAGAGGGTAATATATATTTGACCCCGATGCCCTTCATATCTATAAAGCCTACAACATTTAATCTTCAGAAAAATATATATAGATTGGATAGTAGAAGTGGAAAGCTATCCATATGGAGGGTTATTGATGAGGTCTCCCCCAGCTCTACCAACCCATTTGGGATAAGAGCTATTGAGTATGATATAGATAATAATAGATTGTGGGTATCTGCAATAGATAGGAGTGATTATCACCATCAGAGGGGTAGATTGTACCTTATAGATATAGAGAGTAGAGAGATACTGCAGAGATTTGAGGGTTATGATATCTTGAGTTTAAAGATGGTTAAGACAGATAGGGGTAGATATCTACTTGGAGGTTCAGCTAGAGAGAATATAATTTACGCCTTTAGGATTGATGGAGCAGGTCTCATCGAGGGCGATGCCGAAGAGCTTATAAGGCTATATGATGCCAATGAGAGAGCCATAAAGATATCTATATCTGGAGATAATAGACTTAAGGTGAAGAGTATCCCATTCCTATATAACCTTATCGCAGAGACTGGAGATGGCTCTATCCGTAAAACATACACCTTTAAACTCAACCACTCATCTCAAAATAGTATGGAGTTCTCCCCTCAATAACCACTATTATGATAACTGTAAATAGTGTAACTATAGATGAGATGAGCATATCTCTTCTATCCAGTCTTGAGCTGAAAATTACGGCTAATGGAGAGAGTAGAAATAGAGCTATAAAGAGGTGTTGAACTCTAAATCCATAATATCTATCTAAGAGAGAGATAGTGAGAGCTAGGGCAAATCCAAATAGAGCCTGATGACCCTTTTTAGATGGTGTAATAGCTGGGTCTGTCAACATAAAGTAGATAAATAGCATTAGTGATATTGAGTAGAACCTTCTATATATCATATCTGTTGAGAGTGTTGGGTCGTAATATATCAAGAGATTATACTGCAATATTATATAGCCCACTATAAAAGATAGAGATATAATCCACCTATCAACCCTAACCAAAATTATAGATGCCAATATAGAGACTACAACACTAAATATTAGACTATCTCCAAACTGTCCAGAGATTATATGTATATCCTCATAAAAGAGGAGCATACCAACCACAATTGCAAAATTTGATGGGTTAAATAGGTGTTTACCACCTACTCCCATAAAGTGTTTCTGTAGTAATCCCAATAGGATAATAAGATAATATTTCCATATTGAGTTTGAGTATGCTAAGAATATAACCCCAACTGCTGTGGAGATAGAGGAGTATGATATATAAAATCTTCTATTTGGATTTAGATATAGGAGGGTATGTTCAACCATTAGTGCATATAGAATTATAGATATCATATCTATAAAATTTAGGTAGAAATTACCCCAAATTCCCCCCATTATTAGAAGGGTTATTAGATTTATACTCTGATGTAGCTGTATTGGAATATCTACTCTATACACCCAATATACCCAATCCCATTAACTCTCTATCTAAAGATATTTTGCTACCCTTAAACTTGGCTCCACCATCTACTGGGTTGAATTTTAATAGATTTACAGAGTCTAAATCCAACATTGTTACTCTATCTGCTCTAGCAGAAACTATATGTAGAGCTGTTGTGAGGGATATAGCCCCCTCCAACATACACCCCATCATACACTCTACTCCATATAACTTTGCAATATCGGCAATGAGGAGAGCATTTTTAACTCCCCCACACTTTGCAAGTTTTATATTGATAAAATCACAAGCCTCCATCTCTAATAGCTCTATTGCATCTTTTGGGGAGAATATCGCCTCATCTGCCAATATTGGATAGGCTACTCTATCCCTAACAAACTTTAAGCCTCTAATATCATCAGCTTTTACTGGTTGCTCTATTAGCTCAATATTCTCTATATTCTCTCTCTCTAACCTCTTTAGGATTGATATACTCTCCTTTGGACTCCACGCCTGATTTGCATCTACCCTAAAGCTTATAGCTGGAAACTCTTGAGTTAATACTCTTATCCTCTCAAAGTCTCTATTGATATCCTCTCCAACCTTAATCTTTAAGATTTTATACCCTATATCGATAGCATCTTGAGACTCTTTGACCATCACATCTATACTATTTAGGCTAATTGTGATATCTGTCTCAAACTCCCTCCTCTCTCCCCCTAAAAATCTATATAGAGGCAGGTTTAGACTCTTTGAGTAGATATCATATAGTGCCATCTCAAACATGGACTTTAGAGTTGTGCTGTTTTTTATTTTGGTTTGGATTAGCTCCAATATAGAGTTAAACTCCTCTAAATCTCTCCCAACTATAAAGGGTTTTAGATAATCAACTCCAGCTATTAGCGTAGATACTGTTTCTCCTGTAAGGATTGCTGTGTTACTCCCTGCCCCATATCCAACTAAGCCACTATCTGTATATATTGCGATAGTTAACTCCTCTAACTCATCAACTCTTCTAATTGCTGTCTTAAATGGGGTTTTTAGGGGGGTAGTTAGGATTTTTCTCTCTATATTTGTAATTTTCAAATTTAAACCTTTAGGTTTTAGAGGAGATGAGTATCCCCTCTACTTATAATATCTATTTATCGTTTTATCTATTTGCCTCTGCAAACTCTGGTGTACAAAATATCCCACAGTGGCATCTACCATCTTCTGGTATCTCCTTCTCTAGGGCTGGTTTACATGGACATATTCTATTATCAGCCTTTTTTCTCTCCTCTGGAGTATCTCCAACAACCATAAAACATGGGCAGTATCTCTTCCCATATAGTATCTTATTTCTAGCAAGTCCAAGTGCAACCCCCTCATTTACATCATCTTGTGGGTGTTGAACAAATCCAAATCTCTGATTTACCTTCTTTACAAATTTCCAAGTTTTTTCCAGTTCAGCCTTAAACTCTGGAGAGTTCATATCTACATGTTGCATATTTAAAATCCTTATCTCTATTAGAGTTAAATTTGCTCTAACTTATAGAACATAAGTGAATTATAGCAGTTAAATGGTGAAAACTCAATTCGCCTTTACTGTGATGGGTTCAAGCTCTATCCCACCACTACTTGACTTAAATATCTCTTTAGCCTTATCATACTCTCCCATTGTATAGTATAGGGTTGCCAAGCTCCTATTTATCTGCTTTGCCAATCTATCGCCCTCCCCTGCAACCTCTTTAATTATATTCAATGCCCTTTTATAGTTTTCAATTGCAGAATTATACTCTCTCTTTCTCTCATATAGAACGGCTAAGTTGTTGTACGCTACGGCACTATCCCTCTTCTCTCGCTTAACTATACTTCTCTTTATCTCTATAGTCTTTTTAGTATATTTTATCGCCTTATCTATCTCTCCAAGCTTCAGATATATTGTCCCTAAGTTGTTATAGCTCTCTGCAACTATGCTCGACTCCTCACCGAGAATATTCTCTCTAATCTTAAGTGAGGCTAATATATATCTCAACGCCTCCTTATCCCTCTCTAGAGCCTTATATGCCAACCCTAAGTTGTTATATGTCGTGGCAACGCTTAAGCTATTCTCCTTTAGAAATCTCCTCTTTATATTTAGAGACTGTTTATAGTATGAGATTGCATCCTCATATCTCTTCTCTCTATATGCCTCGATACCACTATTATTTAGCTTATCTGCCTTCTGTAATATCTCCTGCTTCTGCTCCTCTCCCATCTCCATAAAGGGTGGTCTCATGCTAGATATTCTATCTGTAGTTATACAGCCATTAATAGAGGCTATTATCAGAATGAGAGCCAAATATTTCAAACTAAATCTCCATTTTTTCTGAAATAATACCTAAAAAAAAGTTCAAATATGTGCCTCTCTTGAGAAGTTTATAATATTTTAGTATAATTTTGAAAGGTTGGGGCAACGACCTTAATCCCCGTATTTTCTAATTGGGGAGTTTGTCAAAGCATTAATATATTTGGAGATAAGATGAAAATATTATTGATAAATACAAACCCTGTTGTCTCAAGGCTTACTGCACTAAGTGCTAGAAAAGAGGGAGTTGAGCTAGATGAGGTTAGAGACGTATCGGAGATAGATAATATTGATATATATGATATTATATTTGTAGATTCTGATATGGATATTG
>JAADDP010000052.1 GCA_013153825.1 Campylobacterota bacterium | reverse complement strand
AATAATTTACATCTCTCTTATCAATTCCAACCTCTTCCCACCTCTTCGGGTCAGTGGCATATCTGAATTGATACCAGCTAGATTGTATAAATGTATCGAGTGTATCTGTCTCTCTTATGGCATCTGAACCACACTTTGAACATCTACAATATTTCCAAGTCGGATGGTTATCTAGTGGATTTCCCTCACCTGTAATCTCAACATCATCTGGTAGCGTTACCGGTAAATTCTCTCTCTTCTCTGGTACAAGACCACACCTTTTGCAGTGAATTAGGGGGATTGGAGCCCCCCAATATCTCTGACGGCTAACCCCCCAGTTTCTAAGCTTATAGTTTATCTTTCGCTCTCCTAAGCCCCTCTCCTCAAAGAGATTAATAATTTTACCCTTAGCCTCTTGGTTCGGTAGCCCTGAGAATTCAGCCGAATCTATTAGCTTTCCATCGCCCGTATATGCGCTATTTTTATCTCCCCCCTCAATTACTATTTTTAGTGGAAGATTATACTCTTTTGCAAACTCAAAATCCCTCTCATCATGTGCAGGAACACTCATCACAGCTCCACTCCCATAACTCGCCAATACAAAGTTTGCAACCCAGACTGGAACTTTTTTCTTTGTGAGAGGGTGGATAGCATCAATACCTAGGTAGTAGCCCTCCTTCCTAGCCATCGCCCTATCCCTCTCACTCATATTTAACATCTTATCTAGAGCCTCTCTGGTAACTCCATCAACTCTACCACTATCCATTAACTCTTTAACAATCTTGTGTTCAGGAGCTAACGCTGTATATGTTACTCCATATATTGTATCTGGTCTAGTGGTAAATACAGTAAATTTGGATATTTTTCCATTAAGCTTATCTATACTCTCTCCATCCAAATCAAAGTTAAACTCTAACCCCTCAGATCTTCCAATCCAATTCCTCTGCATTGTTAAAACTTGGCTTGGCCACTTACCATCTAGAAGTTTTAAATCCTCTAAAAGCTCATCTGCATATTTTAATATATCGATATAGTAGCTAGGCATCTGCTTCTGGAGAACTACATTTCCACACCTCCAACAATTACCATCCTCTACCTGCTCATTTGCCAAAACTGTATTGCAATCATCACACCAATTAACTGTTGCAAGTTCTCTATATAGAAGTCCACTATTGAACATCTCAATAATAAACTCCTGCTCCCACTTTGTATATAGAGGGTCGCAAGTTGCAAACTCCCTACTCTTGGAGAATGAGAAACCTAAAGATTTTAACTCATTTTTCATATACTCAATATTACTATATGTCCACTCTTTAGGGTGTCTCTTATGTTTTATAGCTGCATTCTCTGCAGGCATTCCGAAGGCATCCCAACCGATAGGGTGTAGAACATTATATCCCTGCTTTCTATAGTATCTAGCCATAGCATCGCCAATTGCATAGTTTCTAACATGCCCCATATGCAATCTTCCACTAGGAAATGGAAACATACTTAAGATATATTTTTTAGGCATATCTCTATCATCTTTAGGCTCAAAGGCATCTACCTTATCCCATATAGTTCTCCATTTAGCCTCTATCTCTTTTGGATTATAACTCACTTGAAAATCTCCTTTAAAAGTTTTTGACTGTTAAGCTTCCTCTCTATATTTAGCTTAAGCTCCCTATATCTACTGCTATCAATATTTAAACTCTGAATGAGAGGCTCAACCTCTTCCCCCCCAATCGAGCCATTCAATATCTTCAGCTCCTTCTTGGTCAACCTAGCCTTGAGAATTAGCTTTAGTCTCAACTCATCTTTTAAGCTATCCATATCTACATTTAAAGCTCTGCTTAGATACTCTCTATACATCACCTATATCTTCCTAAACTAGCCTCTCTATCTATAACCTCTTGCATCTGCTCTTGAAGCCTCTTAAACCACTCTCTATCTCTCCTATCTGGAGTGAAGCTATCTAGATATGTGATATGAACTGTCGTTGACTCTGCAGTTAACTCATGCTCATTTAGAAGTTTTTTACTATTTGTAATTACAATTGGTTGGATTTTCAAGTTTAACTTTTCAGCCAGAAGTTTTGTACCACTCTTAAACTTTCTAAGTCTCTGTTTAGGATTTCTCGTCCCCTCTGGAAATATGGCCATAATTTTATGTGGTGGCTCAGACTCCTTGAGAGCCTTTGCATCTTTTAGAAGCTTTACAAGTCCAGCCTTATTCTCTCTATCTACACTTATCATCTCGGGAAGTTTTAGAAGATTTCCAAGCCATGGAAGCTCAAACAGCTCTTTTTTTGCTATCCACCTTATATTACTATTCTCATCAGCCTCAAGTGCTATTATATCGATAACACCCTGATGGTTTAATACAAAGAGATCTGCACTACCATCTCTCTCTCCATGCCTCTCTATCCTCCCACCAATCAGTTTCATAATTATGGCATTATATCTATGCAGTATGTAACTTCTATCTTTGAAGATTAACATAAGAGGTACCATTACACCTCCTGCCACTAGATATATTGTAAAAGCCTTAATGAAAAATCTAATCTTTGCAAATATCTTCATCTTTTATCCACCCGATAATACCTTTCTTATACTCAATTTTATGGTAATCTCCCCTCTTTGCCAACTCTACTGTTGTAACTCTATGTTCAGTATATCCCCCAATTGTACTATTGAATGTAGGAATTATATATATTGGCGAGTTGGGCTTTACACATATATTTGATAGTGGTATATAGAGAATAATCAGAAGAATAGAGGAGAGGAGTGCCACCATAAGGTAGAATATATCTCTTTTCCAGATAAACAGTATAGCAAATATAATTGTTATGGATATTGTAATCCCCCTCTTTAGCTCCTCAAACTTATCATCTTTTGGATTTAAGTCTGTCTGTGCAGCGACTGAACCATCATCTATATCTATCGATATACTCTGTTCAACAAAACTACTTTTGATTATATCAAAGTATGAAAATTTCAACTTAGTCTGCTCTATAGGGAGTTGAACATAGTAGTTTATCTCAACCATAGAGCCATCTCTTCTGATATTACCGATACTATTCTCTATGGCATCTTTAATGTAGATATCCTCTAAATTTGCATCATAAGCCTCTATAAGGAGAGATACTAAATTTGTCTTCTCATCATAGACCGACACCTGTCTACTCTTTATCTTTAAACCTGAGGCTATAACCCCACAAAAATCATCTCTATAAGGAAGAGGCTCAACATCTATAGAGATACCTTTTAACATAACTATCTTACCATTCAAATTTACGGCCACATATGGAACTTCAAACTTCTCACCTGTAGTCTTAAAGTAGAATGTGTAGAATGTCTTATTTCCACTCTGAATTATCACAGCCCTTTTAGATATAGGCTCTCTATTTGGAAAGTTGAATGATATCTCACCAAATACCTTATCTATACTCAAAAATGTTATTGGAAATACCTGATTTTCATACACCCTCTTTGGGGTATAACTATACTCAATCTCTAAGGAGAAGGAGAAGATTGAGAGTAGTATTAGAAGGGTGAATGGTCTAAGAGGCTTCATTTTATAGAATAAGACCCTTTAGCATATCAAGTCCACTACTATTTCCTAAAATATTCTCTACTGCCCTCTCAGGGTGTGGCATAAGTCCAAATATATTTTTCTCTCTATTACAGACTCCAGCAATTGAAGATGTCGAGCCATTTACATTCTCGATTTCACCAATTCTATTGGAGTATCTAAGTAGTATTTGATTATTCTTTTCTAGCTCATCTAAACCATTTCTATCTATATAGTAGTTACCATCAGCATGAGCTATAGGGATATTTAAGATATCCCCTTTTTTAAATCTTTTCAGAAATAGGTTATCACTATCCTCCACCCTCACCGTCTGAAATCGAGATATAAAGTGTAGATTCTCATTTCTCTTTAAAGCTCCAGGGAGGAGTCTAGCCTCTGTTAATATCTGAAAACCGTTACATATGCCCAGTGTTAGACCACCACTCTCTGCATAATCTTTAACACTCTTCATAATTGGAGAGAACTTAGCTATTGCTCCTGAACGGAGATAGTCACCATAGGAGAAGCCACCTGCAATTACAACTAGATGAGTCTTATATGGAATTTTGCTCTCTTTATGCCATACAATTTCTGTATCACACCCCAACTTCTCAAAGGCATACTTTGTATCAAAGTCGCAATTTGTCCCAGGGAATTGTAGTATAGCTACCTTTTTCATTCAACTATCTCTATGGTATAATCTTCAATAACTGTATTTGCCAAAATCTCTTGAGCCATCTTCTCAACTTCTGCTCTGGCACTATCTAAGTTTGTAGATTTTAACCTTAAGACAATCTGCTTTCCTACTCTCACATCCTCTACACCTTCAAATCCCAATAGATCAAGAGCGTGATGAACAGCTTTTCCTTGAGGGTCTAGAACCCCCTCTTTTAAATATACATTTACAATAGCTTTCACTACTTCTCCTCCAATACTCTCTTTAATACCTCTTCATAGGCAACTTTTAAACCTCCAAGCCCCTGCCTAAACCTATCCTTATCCATCTTCTCACCTGTATTGGCATCCCACAATCTAAAGTTATCTGGACTAAGCTCATCAATTAGAATTATATTTCCATCTAAATCTCTTCCAAATTCCAACTTAAAATCGACAAGTGTTAAATCTCTCTTTAGATAGAACTCTTCTAAAATTCTATTTATCTTTCTCGCCATATATCTAATATAGTCAAGCTCGGCCACCTCATCAACAAGCTCCAGAATTAGACAGTGCTGGTCATTCAGCTTTGGGTCTCCAAGCTCATCATTCTTATAGTCAAACTCAACTAAAACAAATGGAAGTTTTTTCCCATCTTCAATACCTAAATTCCTACTCAGGCTACCTGTTGCAATGTTTCTTACAATAACCTCAATCTTTATAACCTCACATCTCTTATGTAACATGTGGTTGTCATCTAACATCTCTACAAAGTGGGTTGGGATGCCCTTACTATTTAGAAGCTTGAAGAGCTGGGTTGAGATTTTATTATTTAATGCACCCTTCCCCTCCTCTGTAGACTTCATAGCCCCATTTCCAGCAGTTAAATCATCTTTAAACTCTGAGATTAGAAGGGACTTATCATCTGTCTCCCATATCCTCTTTGCCTTTCCCTCATAAAGTAAATTAGACTTATTCAATATCCTATACTCCTCTATCTATATTTATTATTTATCATTAGGGCTTTCAATATATCAACCCCACTCTTGAGTTGAGAATCTTTATATATCTTCTCCTCATCAATCAACTCTTTATCTGCACTATTCTCTCTACTGCTCTTGACCCCATCAACCTTCTTAAGCTCATTCTCAAGATGTTTCTGAAGCTCTTTCTCTTTAATAGTAATGCTATCCTCAACTCTCTTTATCTCACCATATGCAACCTCTATATCTGGGTTTACCCCTACAGCTTGAATTGTTCTACCACTAGGTAGATAATATCTTGCTATTGTCAACCTTAGAGACTCTCCATTTCCAACTGGCATTACAACCTGAACAGACCCTTTTCCAAATGTCTTTGTCCCTATAATGATAGCCCTCTTATGGTCTTGAAGAGAACCAGATACAATCTCACTGGCACTAGCACTACCATCATTTACCAATACAACTAGAGGAGTTTTTGTATCACTACCCCTCTTTCTCGCATTATATACGATATTCTCACTTGCAACTCTCCCCTTCTGGCTAACTATAATTCCCTCATCAATAAACATATCAACTACACCAATAGCCTGATTTAGGAGTCCCCCAGGATTATTTCTTAAATCTAATACTATACCTTTAGTTTTAGGGTGCGACTTTATAGCTCTCTTCATACTAGATACCACCTTCTGGTCAAATGATGTTACCCTTAGATATAGAATATCATCTCCAATCCTCTTAGTATATACCGATTTTATCTCTATAATATCCCTAACTATCTTGAAAACTAGAGGTTTCATCTCCCCCTTTCTTATGACCGTAAGCTCTATTGAAGTTCCCGGTTTTCCCCTCATAAGAGATACTGCCTTATCTATTGTCATACCGATTGTAGCTTGGTCATCAATCTTCAATATTATATCATTCGATTTTAAACCTGCTTTATCTGCCGGAGTACCCTCTATCGGTGCAATAACAGTCAATGCACCATCTTTCATACCTACACTAATACCTAAACCCCCAAACTCTCCATTTGTCTGCACCTGTAGCTCTTTAGACTCTTTTGCATCCATAAATGATGAGTGTGCATCTAGATTGGAGAGGAGACCCTTTAAAGCTTTATCGATAATATTACTTGTGTTAAGCTCATCAACATATTGGTCTTCTATTATAGATACTATCTTAGTAAATTTTAAATAGGCTTCTAACTTTTCAGCAGAGTCGTCTCTAGACATATCGACCCTCTCTGCATGTAGACTACTAACAGTTAAAATTGAGGCTGTAACTGCTGATAGAAAACCAAAAAGTATAGCTCTTTTATCTCTCTTTATCATTATATTATTACTCATATCCTATCACTATTTTAAGTTGTATTTTATTCAAATAATACTAAAAGTTCTCTAATATATATTAATTATACATATTTTTTATGGCTTTATATTGAAACTTATAACTACAAACTTGACAATAGTAGACTAAAGATGTATAATACGATTAAAATAAATATTTCTAATAAAAAGGAATTAACTATGAGCATATTAGAGAAATTAACACACCAGATGAGTGCATCAATAGAGTCTGCTCTCTCTTTAGCACTTCACAATAAAAACCCTGAGGTTGAGCCTCTGCATATATTATGGGCATTAATTACAAATACAAGTTCACTTTTAAATCAAGCATTGAATAAGATGGGGACAGATAGGAGTGCAATAGAGTTGGAGATAAAGAGTGTGGCAAATAGGCTACCTAAAGCTTCATCTGTTACAAAAGAGAGTATAAGATTATCCCAAAGTACCGTCTCATCACTCCAACAGGCTGAAGGTGTTATGAGTGCAAATGGCGACTCATATCTATCTGTAGATGCTTGGATAATTGCAAATATAGGTGAGAACTCTTTTAAAGAGACTCTCGGTAAATATATAGATTTAACAGAGCTAAAAAAGACCCTAGAGGCTATTCGTGGAGGTAAAAAAATTGATAACCAGACAGCAGATGAGGCACTAGAGGCTTTAGAGCAGTATGGTATCGATTTAAATAAAAAAGCTATAGATGGAGAGCTTGATCCAGTCATCGGAAGAGATGAAGAGATACAGAGGGTTATGCAGATTTTAATCAGAAAGACCAAGAATAACCCAATATTAATTGGAGAGCCAGGTACAGGTAAAACTGCAATTGTAGAGGGTTTAGCTCAGAGAATTGTAAATAGAGAGGTTCCACTTAGTCTTCAAAATATGAGGGTAATCAGCCTAGATATGAGCCGTTTAATTGCCGGTGCAAAATATAGAGGGGAGTTTGAAGATAGATTAAAGGCTGTTGTTGATGAGGTTAAGAAGGCATCAAATATCATTCTGTTTATAGATGAGATTCACACAATTGTTGGAGCTGGTGCTAGTGAGGGGAGTATGGATGCTGCAAATATATTAAAACCGGCTCTTGCTCGTGGAGAGCTTCACACAATCGGTGCTACAACTCTGAAGGAGTATAGAAAATATTTTGAGAAGGATACGGCACTTCAGAGAAGATTTCAGCCGGTAAAGGTTGAAGAGCCATCTATAAATGAGGCTTTGAGAATTCTTAGAGGGATTAAGGAGAGGCTGGAGGCTCACCACAATGTGACAATTACAGATAGTGCATTGGTCTCCTCGGCAAAGCTCAGTGATAGATATATTACAGATAGATTTCTACCAGATAAGGCGATAGACCTTATAGATGAGGCTGCAGCAGAGCTTAAGATGCAGATTGAGAGTGAACCGACTGAACTAGCCAAGATAAAGAGAGAGTTGGCAACTATAGAGGTTGAAAAAGAGGCTCTATTGATGGAAGAGATTGAGAAGAATAGGGCTAGATTAGATGAGATAGAGAGGGAGATTGCCGACCTTAAAGAGAGGAGAATGGCACTAGAGAGCCAATTTGAGAATGAGAAGAGTGTATTTAATGAAATAGCTCAAGTTAAGGCTAAGATTGAGGAGCTAAAGGTTCAAGCTACAAACTCAGAGAGGGCAGGAGAGCTATCTAAAGTTGCAGAGATTAGATATGGCTTAATTCCAGCAGAGGAGAAGAGGTTGAAGGAGCTTGAGGAGAAGTGGGCAAGAATGCAGAAGGAGGGAACTCTTCTAAAAAACTCTGTTGATGAGGAGATGATTGCCTCAATTGTGAGTCGCTGGACGGGAATACCTGTAAATAAGATGTTACAGAGTGAAAAAGATAAAATTTTAAATGTAGAATCTATACTAAAGCAGGAGGTTGTTGGTCAAGATGAGGCGATAAGGGCAGTCTCTAGGGCAATTAAGAGAAATAAGGCTGGACTTAGTGACCTAAATAGACCTATTGGAAGCTTTATGTTCCTTGGTCCAACAGGTGTTGGTAAGACACAGGTGGCGAAAACTCTAGCAAAATTTCTATTTGATACCGAAAAGTCTCTCATTAGAATAGATATGAGTGAGTATATGGAGAAACATGCAGTATCAAGACTTGTTGGCGCACCTCCAGGGTATGTTGGTTATGATGAGGGTGGACAGTTGACAGAGGCTGTTAGAAGAAAACCATACTCTGTAATACTATTTGATGAGATTGAGAAGGCTCATCCAGATGTTTTCAATACGCTACTACAGGTATTAGATGATGGGAGGTTAACTGATAATAAGGGTGTAACTGTAGATTTTAAAAATACGATTATCATTATGACATCAAATATCGCAAGTGATAAGATAATGGAGTTTAAAGAGCCGAAAGAGAGAGAGAGAGCTGTACATAGTGAACTAAAGAGATACTTTAAGCCCGAATTCCTAAATAGGCTAGATGATATTGTAATATTTGGGCCTCTAGACCTAGATGCAATTACTGAAATTGTAGATATTCTATTTAAATCTATCCAAAAGAAATTGGCAGAGAGGGGTGTGGAGCTATCTCTAACACAGAAAGCCAAAGAGTATATCGCTGAAGCTGGATTTGACCCAGTATATGGGGCTAGACCTCTAAAGAGAGCTCTATATGATGTTGTAGAGGATAGGTTGGCAGAGTTAATTTTAGAGGATAAGGTTGTTGAAGGGAGTAGAGTTGAGTTTGATGTTGTTGATGGAGAGGTGGTAGTCAATATAGAGTAAACTACATTTTTTAATGTCTCTCCTTAAGCAATAATGTCATATTATTTCATTAATAAAATTGGGAGAGACCATGAGCCTATTTCAGATAGTATTGTTGATAATTTCAGTCGTAGTTCTATACATTTTTTTTAAACAGTTGTTTTCAGGTTCATATCCAAAGAGAGGTATAGACTTCGAGGCTAAGAGAGAAGATGAGTATATTGGAACTATTACACAGATTGATAAAAATATGAAGAACCCTCCAGCTAAATTGACGAGGGTTCAAGAGTTAAACCTAATAGCAGAAAATGCTTTAGAGAGTGGAGATTATCAAGAGGCTGATAAGGCTCTATCGAGTGCATTAATCTTAGATAAGAATAATAGGGAGATACTTCTCAAGTATGGACATACCCTAATAGCTCTAAACCGTTTAGATGAGGCTAAAGAGATATATGAGAGGATAATATCTATATATCCAGACGAGGATTTAGCATATGGCTCTTTAGCAAATATTCTCCATAAGCTTGGAGATACATCTAAGGCTATTGAGAAACATAAGAGGGCTATAGAGCTTGATGGAAACTATGCTCCTCACTACTTTAACTACGCAAATACGCTCCATGATATCGGTAGAAGAGATGAGGCTTTAGAAAACTACAAGAGGGCCTATAGAGTTGACTCAAAGCTTAAAGAGGCAAAAGAGATGGTTGATAAGTTATCATAAAATATGGACGAGTATAACATTATAATAATTGCTTTCTCTATAATACTATTTTTAGTCTCCATATATCTATTTAGAAGGTCACTAGGTGCCGTAGAGGATTTTCTTAACCTACAGACAAATATATCAATTATAGCTACAAATGATAGCACGATATTTATCAATAGAAGTGGTTTAAAATTTTTTGGGTTTGATACCATAAAAGATTTTCAGAAAGAGGTTAAGAGCATAAATAGACTATTTTTAGAAGAGGATAGCTGTGTAAGTAGATATAGCCATGGTAAGAGTTGGCTGGAGAAGATATATAATAGTAAGCAGAGTATGGCTAAAATTAAGATAAAGACACCTGCAGATAGGAGAATGGACTACTTCTTCTATATTCAAGTTAGCAGACTCAAAGGAGATAGATATCTGCTTATATTTACAAATATTACAAAGCTGGAGAGTGATAAAGATATAATTAGAAAATTGGCAGATTATGACCAACTAACAAATATATATAGTAGAGTTAAATTTAATGAGATGTTCCCTCTCCATATAAATAGAGCATTGAGCTACAATGAGAAGTTCTCTATTATACTATTCGATATTGACCACTCTTACCAT
>JAADDP010000191.1 GCA_013153825.1 Campylobacterota bacterium | reverse complement strand
GATAGATTTTGAAGAGTCTGCTAAATTGTGGAAAGATGGTAAGAGAAAAGAGTCAAAGGTTATCCCATTCAACCCTGTATTCTTAAGTAAAGATGTATTTGTAATGGGTGTATACTTTATATTCTTCTTCTATCTAGTATTCTACCACTTCGAGTTTGCAATGGATCCTGTAAACTTTGACCCAGCAGATGGACTTAAAACGCCTCCACACATCTATCCAGAGTGGTACTTCCTATGGAGTTACGAGATTCTAAGACCATTCCCTACTGACCCAGGACTTATCGCATTTGCTCTTGCTCAAGTTATATTCTTCTTGTTACCATTCTTAGATAGAAGCCCAAATGTGGCACCAGCTAATAGAAGAGGAGCATTTAAATATTGGTTCTGGGCGATGCTTGTAGATATGATTATCTTAACAATTATGGGTAAACTTCCACCAGAGGGTATCTGGAGTACAATTGGACTTATTGCTGCTCTATTCTTCTTCCTTCTCTGGATAGTACTCCCAATAATTACAGCTAGAGAAAAAAAGATATAAGGGGTAGAGAATGAATAAAGAGTTAAAAATACTTGGCGTTGTAGCAGTTTTTACCCTAATTCTATATTGGGGAGTTGAACCTTTTGCACACTCTCAAATGCATAAACATGTTGAGGGTGAAGATTTTACATATAGCGACCTAAAAGAGGTGACTGTTCAGGGTGATGCCACCAGAGGTGAGAGCCTAGCTTCTGCCTGTATAGGGTGTCACTCGATTGAGGTTAAGGGTATGCCTGCTCCTATGGATGCCGTAACTTCAGCTCAAACTTATGGGGTTAATCCACCAGATTTAAGTCTTGCTGGAAAACTTTTGGATGAGAAGTTCTTTACCCACTTCCTACTAAATCCAGCAGAGGTTACAAAATCTAAACACTTTTCAATGCCTCCTAGTGCAGGGAGTGAGCAAGATGCAGCAGACATTGTAGCCTACTTCAAGTCTATTGCTCCAAAAGAGGAGGTTAAACCTCAAGAGGCTTACGCTTTTGCATGTGGTAGATGTCACGCTAATAGATATGATAAGTGGACACAACTTGGACATATTCCAAAGACTAAAGAGAATATCAAAACAGGTGTAGATTTAGATGCTCTTGAGTTCCAGAAGAATCTAGGGACATATCAGAATAAACTTGCCGACTATATGGGTAAACTTCCACCAGATTTATCTATTATAGCTAGAGCTAGAAGTGAACACTTCCTAGAGACTTTTATAGAAAACCCACAATCACAACTTCCAGGAACTGCAATGCCTAGAGTTGGTCTTAATAAAGAGGGATTTGAGGATGTTATGGAGTATTTAGAGGAGACAGGAGACCCTAGTAAACATGCTAGAGAGGCTGTTGGTCCATATGTACTACTCTTCTTTGTAATCTTTACAATTTTAGCCTATCTATGGAAACGTTCCCACTGGAAAGAGTTACATTAATCTACTCTATCCAACAACCCATTAATTTGGGTTGGGAACTCTTCTATCTCTCAACTTAATAAATATATATAACATACTATATATGTTCTGTATAACCCCAACAGCTACAAATAGTGCTATAGATACCATATACGATTCAAATATGGTGTAACCTATATATAGAGATATTGTTCTAAATATTAGGGTGACTATCTGAATATATAGCCTAATCTTCTGTAGATTTAATATATTAAATGTCATAGTTGTTGGAGGTGATATGAAGCCGAAATAGAACCATACTACAGATATCTCTGCAACTGCTCCTGCCTCTCTCCACTCCTCACCAAATATGTAGGAGAATATATCTTGACCATATATCGTTATTATGATGAATGGTATGGCAAATAGCTTTATAAGCCCCATAGTTGTAGATATATATATGGGGAGTATCTCGCCACCTCTGCTATATATCTTTGATGCCTTCTGGTAGAACACACTCCTAGTGGCACTAGATATTAGTAGAGTTGGTGTCTGCATAGCCCTATATGTGAGAGAATATATACCTGCAACTGCTGGAGAGAATAGTAGAGATAGCATAAATAGAGGTATATTTTGGGATATTGAGTTGAGTAGATTTGATGGCATTTGAAACTTTGGAAATTCACTATATCTTCCCATATTAAATCTTAAATCCTCTATAGAGACTTCTCGCAAGGTCTCTACTCTCCTCTTCACCCCTTTAATAAGTCTGACACTGCCTAATAGGTCACCAAATATCTTTCCCGTAACTAGACCGTCTATATTCAATAGATATCTACTCGATATCTGAGATATTGCAGATGTTGATGAGGTTATCACCTTTGATGATGCAATATCTCTATACAACTCTCCCCTAGAAGAGTATGCCTCCAGTATCTGATTGACCCCTAGGGTAGCTACAGAGAGTGGAATAAGGTATATGAGATGACTCTCCCCCCTAAAGTAGCTCTCTATCTCCTCTCTAAATATGTATATTGCTACTATTGTGAGTAGCGTCACTATCGATGTAATAATTATTGAGAGAAGTAGTATCGCATCTGCTGAACGTTGAGATTTTGGAAGAACGATAGCCTGTTCATAACTTAAACTGGAGACCATCCCTATTACGCTTGTAACTGCAAAGAATATTGAGTATAGACCAAACTCATCTGGTGTATAGATTCTCGTCAATATCGGTATTGAGATTAAGGATATAATCTGTGCAAATAGTGTACCGGATATAAGTGTTATGATTTGAGTCAAGTAGCTATTATTTTTTAAGTTAGATATAAATTTATTCATTAATCTTCTTTTTTAATTTAAATTATATCTAACTTTTTCACTTTTTTATATTGTACTTAAGCCGGAGCTTTTCCAGCTAGTTAAACCCCCTCTGTAGTATAGTATTTTACTCTTGGGGTAGCCATACTCTATCAATCTCTCTATTAAGCGTCTAGCCTTATTATCCAATACTCCATTATCAAATATTAGAAGTCTATAGCTCTTCTTAAAGTACCACCCCTTTTTGAGCTTAACTGCACCTAATAGCTTTAGAACCTCTCTTCTATATTTACTCTTGGGATTCAATATATTATATGGGATATTTACAGCCGTTGGTATTGTGCTATCCCTAAACTCTCCAACGGCTCTTGCATCAACCAGAACTCTTCCCCTTTTTTTCTCCAGAGATTTAATAAATTTGATAGTCTCAAGCTCTCCAACACCCTTTATTCCATCTATCTTAAATGGAGATATGCAGAATGGAGGACATCTTCTCCCATCTACTCTCTCTATTGTAAATATCTTATCTTTAAATTTAACCTCCACCCTCTCTAAATCTTCCGTTATTTTAACCTTCTGGGTAGTGTGGCTCTCTCTCTCCTCTTTAACTAAATCCTCCAAGATAGATTCTTTATCCCCACCATCTAGTATATTATCTGAAGAGCACTCAATTTCACTATTTTTGGACTTTATTGAGGCTAAACAACCAATCTCTTGACCATATATATATATATTCATAAATAGTATTATTAAAAGGGTAGGTCTCATACTTTTTACACTATTTTATATCTTTAGATATTGATGCTTTTATAAGTTCTGCCAATGTGTATGATTTTACGCCAACCTCATACGCCAACACCTTTCCACTTTTACCCAGAACTATTGTCACAGGTATCAATCCACTCCAACCATAGTGTACTCTCAGATACTCATAGAATCTCTGCTGTTTTGTACCGTCAACAATAATATAGTTAATTCCATATCTCATCTTATACTCCTTGGACTCCTCTTTTGTGTGTTGTTGAGCCTCAATAGCCACTATCTCAAGGGAGTCTCCAAGCTCCTGCTTTAGATGAACCAGTTCAGGTATCTCTTTTTTACAATATTGACAATCCCACCCAAATATTTTTAAGAAGACAATCTTCCCTTGGAAACCATCTACAACCATTCTCCTATCCTCTGCTCCAACCTTTATGCTCTTACCATAAATTGTCTCAAATGTGAAGTTTGAATCTAAAGGTGGAAATATAAGACCCCCTTCACCTATATCTATCTGAGTCCCTATACCTTGATTATCTCTACTATAGAAGTAGTATCCCCAAAATCCTAATATCACAAATAGCAGAACTGCTATTATGATATTTAAAAGTTTACCTAGTCTCATTCTGTTCCTTTTCAGTTGAATTATTGATAATAAATATATCTAAAAACTATTTAAATTCTGTTTTGTTTAATTTTATTGCAGTAAAAGATGAACTTTTATGCACATTTTCATTTTTACTACTAATTATATTGTTAACATTTTTTTAAAAATAATTAAAAAATATTGGAAAATTATGATTAGAGATATAGATATACTTTTAACAGAGGATAAGAAGATAAACCAAGATATCATCTTGGGTATTTTTGAGAAGAGCAGATTTAAAATTGATGTGGCAAATAATGGTCGTGAGGCGTTGGAGAAGGTTAAGAGTAAGAAGTACTCACTGATATTGATGGATATTGAGATGCCAATTATGAATGGTTATGAGGCTACTAGAGAGATTAGGGAGATTGATAAGAGTATCCCAATTGTGGCATTAACATCAAATAGCTGTAAAAACACTATAAAAAAGACGAAAAAATTGGGAATGAATGAGCATTTATCTAAACCTGTAGAGCCAAAAAGGCTATATGAAATATTTTTTAGATATATTAATGTGTTCTAATTATTTATATTACATAGGGGAGTTTTTATGAATGATGTGACATTACCTTGCTTTAAATATATAGATACAGATATAGGTTTAAAGTATCTAAATAATAATAGAGAGCTATATTTAAAGATATTGAGGAATTTCCTAAATAGATATAGTGATTTAGATTTAAAGCTTCTGGAGGATGGTGAGCTGAAGGATGCAATTCATAGTATAAAGGGACTCTCCTCCACTCTCGGTATGGTTACTCTTAGTCGTGTGGCAACAACTATTCATGATACAAAAGATATGGGGATGCTTCCAGAGTTTAGAGATATCTTATCATTAACTATAGATGAGTTGAGGTTTCATCTTGAGGAGAGTAGTATAAAGAGTATACTTTTAATAGATGATAAAATAGTAGATATAGATATTCTAATCGAACTTTTGGGTGATAGGTATGATATAGCCGTAGCTCTTGATGAGAGGGGTGCTTTAGAGATACTTGATAGTGAAGAGATATCTGTTGTTCTATTTGATATAGATACAGCTTTGGATATAGAGAGGGTATATATAGATATTATAGAGAGGGGAGCCACTACAATATTCATACTGGAGGATGATAGTGGTGTAGATAGGTTGAAGAGGCTCATTTATGAGGATAGGGAGATAAACTATATCGTAAAGCCTTTTACCTTAAAGAAGATAGAGGAGAGCCTAAGTAAAATTTAAAGTTTAAAATATAGTATTATATTTTAAGTTATTGTTAAGATATAAAAAATTATACTTTAATCCATAAAAAGGCCAAAATTATATTAAAAGGACATATGTTGATGAGGGTATCATTTTTATTGCTATTTAGTAGTATCTTTTTAACTGCTGATATCAAGGTTATAACTTCTAGCAGAAGCCCAATAGGAGCCATATCTAAAGAGCAATTAATTAAGATATATTTAAAGGAGATAGATAGGATTAATGGGGTAGAGGTTGTTCCAATAGATAATAGTGATACAAAAGTCTATAATGAGTTCTATGAGAAACTTATCAACAAGAGCCCCAAACAGATACACGCTTACTGGATGAAAGAGATATATAGAGGTGATAAACAGCCTCCGAAGAGGCTCTCAGATGATGAGATTAGAGATGAAATTGAGGATAATCCAGCAATAATATACTATAGCTATGATAAATTAACAGGGAAAATTGTACTTAATCTTAAGTAATTTTTCCCAAAATTTGGTATAATAAAAATTATTTAGCGAAATGGGAAATATAATTTTGGTTAATGTTTAAGTTTTCAATAGTTCAGAAGCTTCGTAGTATTTTTATAATTCTTCTAATTTTTTTTAGTATTTTTATCCTAATAAGTTACAAATTTACATCCGATAGTGTTAAGACTCTCAAAGATATCGAGTTGAGAAGGTCCCAAATTGCTTTTCTACATAGGGAGAACTATACTCTACTTCAGGAGATTATTAAAGCACTTGAGGATTTTGGAAATACGGGTGGTATGGGGAGCCTTGAGCCGATTATAAAAAAGGGTGTTGAGATAAAAGGTAGACTACTTGAGCTTGAGAGATATATAAAAGATCCATTTCTAAAGAGGGAGAGTGAACTGCTAGATAGATATCTAAAGATAGGTATAAAGACTACTCTAGATATGATAAAGTTCAATAGCTCAAACTCAATTAAGGAGTTTCAGGAGATTAGAAGAGAGGTGGATAGAATTTTTAAATTTCAGAAGGAGAACTCATATGCAAACTTTACGGACTCAATAAAGTATGTATCTGATGAGACAAATAGATTTTTTAATCTATTTGTAGTTCTATCCATATTTGGCTTCATATTCATATTCTCTATGGCACTATATCTAACATCATATATTAGAAATAGGTTTCAAAAGGTCTATCGCTCTCTTGAGAACCTCATCAAAGAGGAGCCAGACTTCTCCAAGAAGATGGTAGTTGAGAAGCAGGATGAGATAGGAACTCTAGTTGATATGTTCAATCAGCTACAGTCTAAGCTGGAGAAGGACTTTAACCATCTAAATGAGCTAAAGATAAAGGCTGAAGAGACGGCAAGGGTAAAGTCACAATTTTTGGCAAATATGAGCCATGAGATTAGGACACCAATCAACGGTATAGTTGGAATGAGCTACCTAGTCTTACAGACAGATTTAAATCCAAAACAGAGAAGTTACATAGAGAAGATAGAGGAGTCTTCAAAGTCTCTCCTAGCTATTATAAATGATATTCTTGACCTATCTAAGATTGAGTCTGGTAAGCTTGTTATAGATAGGGTAAATTTCAATTTAAATAAGGTTGTAAAGAGTAGTCTAGACCTCATAAGATTTAGTGCTAAGAAGAAGGGGTTGAGAATTAGAGTTAGATATCTTGAAAATGTCCCAAAAAGGTTATATGGAGATAGTTTACGCCTATCACAGATATTAAATAATCTATTGAGTAATGCCGTAAAGTTTACCCAGAGTGGTGAGGTGATATTAATTATAAGTAGGATTGAGGAGAATATATTTAGATTTGAGGTTAAAGATACTGGTATTGGTCTCAAGAGAGAGGAGCAGAAGAAGATATTTAACGCATTCTCCCAAGCAGATGGAAGTACCACAAGGGATTATGGGGGGACGGGATTAGGTTTGACAATATCTAAACAGCTTGTAGAGCTTATGGGGGGTCGAATATGGGTTGAGAGTAGATATGGTGTAGGTAGCAGTTTTATATTTGAGTTGGAGCTGGAGGAGGCATGTATCGTAGATGATAGCTTAGATTTAACCATCGAAAATAGAAATATGCAGAGCAGACTCAAGAGGGATATCAATCTATTAAAAAATTGTAGAATACTACTGGCAGAGGATAATGAGATAAATCAGGAGATTGTATCGGGACTACTTGAGAACTCAAAGATAGAGCTTGATATAGCGAAGAATGGTAGAGAGGCTGTGGATATGTTCAAGAGAGGGAAATATACTCTAATATTGATGGATATTCAGATGCCGGTGATGGATGGATATGAGGCTACAAAGATTATACGTCAGATTGATAGTGATATTCCCATTATAGCCATTACTGCCAACGCGATGAAAGAGGATATAAATAAGAGTGCCAAGTTTGGTATGAACTCTCACATAAATAAACCTATAGAGGTTGGGGAGCTATATGAGATAATTCTTAAATATACGCCACAAAAGTATATAGAGAGGGGTGATATTAGCTCTATTAAGATAGAGAGTAAGATATTCTATAAGCTTAGAGATGCACTTAAGAGTAGAAGACCTCGACGCTGTAATAGTGTTATAGATGAGATGGAGAGCTATAACCTGAATGCAGATGAGAGGGAGATATTCTATAAGGTTAAGACTTTAGTTAAGAGTTATAGATTTAACCAAGCGTTAGATATCTTAAATATGGTGAGTTAAGAGCCTACTCCATCAATGCCCACTCATAGAATGGTAGAGCAAAAAACTCAATACCAGATATTTTAAAGTTGTAGTGTGTAGATACGGTAACTATATGGAGGTATCTTATATTATACTCCCTATATAGCTCAATCTTATCTTTTGCTCTTCTATATGCACTATCTCTACTCTCAAATGGAGATGGTGATACAAGTATATCGCCATCGATGATATATCCAAAGCTACCGAATGACCTTATACTCAATCTATCATCCATGAGGGTCAATGCTACCATAGAGTCAAACTGTTTTATAAACTTCTGGGATAGACTCAGATATCCTGCAAGTGCAAAGTCGAATAGTATCAGCCTCTTCCCGTTTCTATTTAGAATGTCATCTATGAAGAATATTAGCTCTCTATCTCTAAATTCTGATATCTTCTTATATATTGAATCTTTAGATATTTTAAATCTTCTCTTAGCATATGTGTATATCTGATGTATCGTGACATTTGAGCCGTTGAAGTGGGATAGTACTATCAATATTCTCTCTTCGAGAGGGGTGAAGTTTCTTCTAATAAATGTCTTGAATAGCTCCTCTCTTGGTATATCTGCATTTAGTGCAAGTTGCACTATTCTACCTCTTTTTATAAAAAGATTAAATCTCTGCCTCTCTATACCCCTCTTATGGAATGATAGAAGTTCCCTAAAATTTAGATATGAGACTCTAACTATATGGTATCCATCTAGCTCTGGATAGCTCTTTGGCGATATAACGATAATTGAGTCGACCTCTACATCTCTATTCAAAAATCCCTCTATATAGTTATCTATGATTAAGGTATCGATAGAGTTTTCTAATATGAACCTCTCTATATCCGATAAGGTTATAGGGTTAAACTCAAGTTTTGGGTCCTGTAGGTCTATATAGAGACTCTTATCTCTATCTAGACTATTTAGATGGTTTAATGCTATATATGTCTTTCCAGATGATGGTAGCCCACATATTAGACTTTTTCTAAATCCACCTAAATTGTATCTTCTTGGAAGAAATCTTATATCTCTATAGTTTAGATTATAGAAGTGATCCAATATATCCATAGCTATATAGAACAGCCCCCATCTCTACAACTACTACTCAAGTTAAATATAGAGCTATATCTACACTCTCGACACTCAAATGTAACCATCTTTGCAGAGCTACAGCCTCCACCCCTCTGGTCTATCAGCTCAATTGATTCTCTTCCACACTTGGGGCATACCCTATCTTGGATTAGCTTAAGCTCCTCTCTCTTCTCCCTAATAAATAGGATATAGCTTATGGTAATTCCAGTAATAATCAGAACCAAAAATATTAATAGATACATATATAAACCTCACTTTTTCTATATTATATCAGATTTTTATCTACTTACTACTCACCATAAGCCTTTAATAAGATTTTGATTGATAATATATATCAATTTAGATATTTTAATATATGAGAGTTATGAATGGATTTATCAAAAAGAGATTTTTTAAAGCTATCCGGCTTAACATTGGCATCTTCGATTTCACTATTTGGAAAAGATAGAGATGGCTCTGATGAGGTTAAGAGTGATTTACCAAAAATTGTAAAGAGAGATGGTAAGAGAGCTAAAGTTGTGGTAGTTGGTGGTGGTTGGTCTGGACTATCCTTCGCAAAGCATATCAAGGAGTTTGTTCCAGATGCAGATGTTACGCTCGTGGAGAGGAGAGAGCTATTCTTCTCATGCCCTGTTAGTAATGCTTGGATGTTTGATATGGTAGATATGGAGTTCTTGACACACAGCTATATCGATGCCTCAAATAACCACAACTACACCTATCTTCAAGCTGAGGCTATAGATCTGGATAGAAAGAGAGATATACTATATACAACAGCAGGGGAGCTTCACTACGACTATTTAGTATTTGCTTTGGGAATAGAGTATGATTACTATAGATGGAGTGGAGGGGATAAAGAGTTTGAGGCTCGTATTCGGAGAGAGTATCCCCCAGCATTTATAGCAGGTTCTGAACATATCACCCTGAAGAGAAAGATTAAGGAGTATAAGGGTGGAAACTTTATCATAACCGTTCCAAGTGGCAACTATCGCTGTCTTCCTGCCCCATATGAGAGAGCATGTCTATTGGCAGACCATATTAAGCAGAATAAAATTGATGGTAAAGTCATTATATTAGATGCAAATAACACTGTAACCATAAAAGAGGAGGGGTTTTTAAGTGTATTTAAAGAGCTATATAGGGATGAGCTAATATATAAACCATCATTTAATATTGAAAAGATTGATTTAGATAGAAAAGTTGTTATTGATGAGTTTGATGAGGAGATACCATTTGTTGATGCCTCTTTCTATCCTAGTGTTAGAGCCCCAAAGTTTTTAGAGAAAATTGGTCTTACTACAAAAACAGTCTATAATAGGGTTGAGGCAAATTTAGATGTATATACAAATAGGTTTAAGGGGACAGATAATATATTTGGTTGTGGAGACCTTAGACCGATGGGATTCTCCAAATCTGGAAATACGGCATAT
>JAADDP010000008.1 GCA_013153825.1 Campylobacterota bacterium | reverse complement strand
TTCTACTTCGATATCTTCGAACTTCATACTTACTAATCCTTGCCTAGCCTAATTTTGGGCTAATTATACAATATTTTTTTTAATACGAAATAAAAAGATATATAATAATATTATTTTATACTCTCTATATGTTTAATAACATTTTGGACTATCCAGTCTGGGGTTGAGGCTCCTGCCGATATTCCACACAGCTCTTTTCCAATAAACCAATCCCTCTTTAGCTCCTGCTCATTCTCTATCAGATAGCTATCACTACACCACTTTTTAGCTATATTATAGAGCTGTTTAGTATTTGAGGAGTGTTTCCCCCCAATTACAACCATAATGTCGGCTCTCTTTGCCAAATCCTTGGCGGCATCTTGGTTCTCAAATGTTGCATTGCATATTGTGTTGAATACTCTAACCTCCTTATGTTGTAGTATTAGAGCATTCACAATCTCTAAGAAATCTTCCGGCTTTCTAGTTGTCTGAGCCACAACTGCCACCTTTGACTTTAGGGGTAGGCTCTTCAACTCCTCTCTACTCAGGACAATAAAGGCATCATCTCTGTCATTAGTATAGCTCACAACCCCCTTTATCTCTGGATGGTTCTTATCCCCAAATATGATTATTGAGTACCCCTCTTGACTCATTTTTGCTACTATCTGTTGAGGTTTTGTCACATATGGACATGTGGCATTGATTATTCTATTATTCTGCTTTTTCAGAATACTCAACTCATCTTTGGGAATTCCATGAGTCCTAATTACAACTGTATCTTCTGGTTCAATATCATCTATACCATTAGCTAAGCCTATCCCAAAGCTATCTTTTAATCTGCTTATCTCATCTTTATTATGTATCAGAGGACCATATGTTACACTATTTTTATGCTGTTCAGCAATATTTATAGCCCTCTTTACCCCATAACAGAAACCGTAACTTGAAGCCAACTCAATCTTCATATTAATCCTCAAACTCAATATCTGTAATCTCTCTCAATATATCAAAAAAGTTTGGAAAAGAGGTATTTACACACTCTATATCCTCAACTTTCACTCCTGCAACTATACCTGCAACTGCAAAACTCATAGCTACTCTATGGTCTCCATGGCTATCTATAGTGGCACTCTTTAACTCTCCACCTACAATCTCATACCCATCATCAAACTCTTCTGTTTCAACTCCACACCTATTTAGACCCTCCAGCATGGTAGATATTCTATCACTCTCTTTAACCCTAAGCTCCTTAGCATTTCTCACAACGCTGACACCATCGGCAGTTGACATTGCAATAGCTAAAGCTGGAAGCTCATCTATAAGCCACGCTATATTTCTATCAACAGTTACACCTCTAAGTTTTCCACTATAGGTGATGGTGATATCTCCTATCGGCTCATATATATTCTCTTTTTCAATAAACTCTATATCTGCTCCCATATCTTGTAAGACCCTATAGGCCTCTACTCTTGTCCTATTTAAAGATACATCTTTTATGATTGTCTTACTATTTGGAACAATAGCAGTAGCTACTGCAAAGAAAAATCCACTAGATGGGTCGGCTGGAACTCTAATATTTAGAGGCTCAAGAGGTTTTTTTAGGGGGGTTATCTCTATCCAACCATTCTCCAGAGTTGTAACTCCTGCCCCCATACCCCTCAACATTCTCTCTGTATGGTCTCTAGATAGAATTGACTCTCTATAGTAACTCTTACTATATGCCCTGAGAGAGGCCAGAATTAGAGCAGATTTTACCTGTGCTGAGTTTATTGGAGAGTTATACCTAAATGGTTTTAGCTTTCCACCTCTAATAGCTATTGGGGCGAAGTTCCCTCTCTCTCTACCATCTATCCTAGCTCCAATCTCTCTCAGAGGCTCAACAACTCTACTCATCGGTCTAACTCTTAAATACCTATCTCCTGTTAAAATAAATAACCCATCAACTCCAGATAAAAATCCTATAAATAGTCTAATAGCAGTTCCAGCATTTCCACAATCTAAAATCTCATCAGGCTCTCTCAACTTCTCCGGTGGTGTTATCTCCACATAGCCCCCATCTCTCTTAACCTCTGCCCCGAGCTGTTGAGCAATTGATAGGGATGCTAAAGTATCCTCCGCCTCTAAAAAATTCTCAATTGTCGATTTCCCACTACTGAGTAGAGAGAGTATTGCACATCTATGAGATATTGATTTATCTGGTGCAATATCGTCACACTCTAAATTAAAACCGTTAAATACCTTAAAAACTTTTACCTTTTTCATCTTAAACTAGCACCATACTGTTCTTTCAACTTATCAATAATTAACTTTATCGTCTCATCTATATCTCTATCTCCGAGTGTACCATCCATAGATTGCAGGAATAGTCTGATGGTTAAACTCTTTTTCCCCTCTAAGGAGTCATCCTCATACACATCTATTGGATAATACCTCTTTAATATTGGTATTTTTAGAGACTCAATTAGAGTAGCAATCTGATTATATGGTAGATTTTTATCTACAACTAGACTTATATCTTTATAAACTCCTTGAAATTTTGATATTTTCTTGGCTTTTATATGTTTTGGCATTAGCTTATCAAACTCCAATTCTGCTATAAATGTCTCTGGAAGTTCAAAATCCTCTCTAGCTTTTGGATGTAACTTTGATATATATCCACATATATCACCATTTTGAATAATATCTGCCGACTGATATGGGTGGATTAAGCGATTCTTCTGGTGGCTAACCCTAAGCTCAAAATTTCCAATTATAGACGATAGCGTCTCCACAAATGTTCTGAAATCGATACTATCCGGCTTTCCACTATTTATAACACTCTCTTTTTCTCTCTGCCCAGAAAATACTAAACTAAATAGCTCTTTTTCTTCTCTATTCTCATTAAATACAGTTCCTATCTCAAATAGTGCAATACTCTTTTTAGAGTAATTAATATTTCTTCTAACTGCACTAAGCAGGTTTATAAGGAGTGTAGTTCTTAGTGTATTTAAATCCTCTGTAATAGGGTTTATTATATCTAGTTCATCTTTTACACTCTTAAATCCATATTTTTGAAGTAACTTCTTATCACAAAAAGCGTAAGATACCGTTTCAAAAAATGATGCCCCAATTGCCCTCTGCTTAAGCTCTCTCTTTACAAAAAATCTATCTGTAATAGTATTAAATCGGCTACTCTCAACAAACTTTAATGGTATACTCTCTATATTATTTATTCCAATGACCCTTAAAATCTCCTCCGTAACATCATATATATTCTCTATATCGTGTCTAAAATTTGGAACAGTCACCCCAAAGGCATCATCGGCTGAGCTGTGGACTCTAAATCCAAGTGCCGTCAATATAGCTAAGATTCTGCTCTTCTCTATCCTCTTTCCAATTATTTGAGATATCTCATTATCATTTATTGTAATTATCTTAGGTTCACTCTCATCATCTATTGAGAGATACCCATCGAAGAAGTTACAGTTATTATACTCTTCAAGTAGATATGTTATATATTTTATCCCCAAAAGAAAGTTTGGTTCACTCCCTCTAGATGTCTTATAGTATAGCTCATCTGTCTCAAGATTCTGTTTTGCCACAGCATCTACCAATATGTCTGGATTTATATAACTCGCCTCCAGAAGAACCTTCTTACTTAAGTTATTAACTCTCGTCTCACCACTCTGAGATACACCAACAATTGAGAACTCCCTACCATTTACCTCAACTCTTGTGATACCATCTTCGGTATGGGCTACAATTGAGAGCTTATTCTCATCAGTTATCTTAATATCTGTCACATCATATGCCCTAATTATAACCCCTACGGTGTGGATTGTATAGTTAATTAGGTTTGATAGATTACTCTCCAACCTCTCTCCGATAAAACCGAGTCTCAATGAGATGATTAGAGATGTATAGACATCTTCAAGCTCTACAAGTGTATATCTTAGAGATGCCTCTATATTGCCAATAGATTTTAACTCAGCTATACGTGCTAAACCTATCTTCAGCTTATCACTACCCTCATAATCTAAATTATTTAGAGGGATATCAAGTGCAGCACTTAAATCTCTTGCAACTCCATAGATGCTTAGACAATCCCCCCTATTTGCAGTTAGCTCAAGCTCAAATATCGTATCGGCAATTTTAGGGTAGCTATTTAACTCTTTTCCGATAATTAACCTTCCGATACTATCATCTAGTATCATAATCCCATCATTTATCTTTGGGAGTCCAAGCTCTGTAGAGGAGCATATCATTCCAAAGCTATCTACACCTCTCAACTTTACAGGTTTAATCTCAAAGTTATCATCTAATTTAGCACCCACTTTAGCCACTGCCACATATTTGGCATCTACAACATTTGATGCTCCACATACAATTTGAAGTATCTCCTCTCCAACATTAACCTCACAGAGGTTTAGCTTATCTGCATTTGGGTGCTTTCTACAGGATATAACCTCTCCAACAACTACACCATCTGGAATCTCATATTTTTTAAATCTATCTACCTCTAAACCGATATTATTAAAGGTCTCATATAGCCTTTTATCACTTATACCTCTTAGGTCGATAAAGTTGTTTAACCATGTTCTTGTAACTATCATCTAAACTGCTCCAATAATCTCAAATCTCCCTCAAATAGCATTCTTAAATCTGGTATTCTATGTAGAAGCATAGCAAATCTCTCTACCCCAAGTCCAAATGCGTATCCACTCACATCTTTATATCCAACGGCCTTAAATACATTTGGGTCAACTATTCCACACCCTAAAACCTCTAACCAACCTGTATGGGAGCAGACTCTACACCCATCACCTCTACAGAATATACAGGAGATATCCACCTCAGCACTAGGTTCGGTAAATGGGAAGAAACTTGGTCTAAATCTAACCTCAACATCTCCAAACATATACTGAAGAAAGTCAGATAGTATATATTTTAAGTTTGCAAAGCTAACCTCCCCCTTATCTTGGACTACAAGTCCCTCTACCTGATGGAACATAGGTGTGTGTGTTAGGTCGTAATCTTTTCTAAATACTGCCCCTGGAGCAATTATTCTAATTGGAGGTTTCTGTTCTAGCATAGTTCTAATCTGGACTGGTGATGTGTGTGTCCTAAGCAGTTTTCCATCTCTACAGAAGAAGGTATCTTGCATATCTCTAGCTGGGTGGTTCTTTGGTAGATTTAGAGCCTCGAAGTTGTGAAAGTCATCCTCTATCTTTGGTCCATCTTCCACAGAGAAGTTCATAGCGATAAAGTACTCTATAATCCTATCCATAGTCTCCATCACAGGGTGTAGAGCCCCTTTTCTATCTAAATTTCCATATAGTGAAACATCTAAAATCTCACTCTTTAAGATATCCTCTATCCTCTTCTCTTTTAATCTAGCTAGAGCCTTCTCATAGAGTCTCTGTAGCTCCCCCTTTTTTCTATTTAAGCCCTCTGCAAAGCTCTTCTTTTCGGAGTTTGGTATATCTTTCAATTTTGCAAACTCCAAAGCCAATACTCCTCTTTTGCCAAACAGTTCAATCCTAACTTTTTCCAACTCTTCAAGTGAACCAGCTTGAGAGATTTTAGCTTCTAACTCTTTCAAAATAACCTCTATTCAATTATCTTATATTTTGTGAGATTTTATCCAAACTATACTAAATAGTGGGAAGGAATGTGTTATAATCTTTCCACTATTTCTTAAAAGGGTATATAATGTGTATTTTTTGTAAGATTATTAAGGGTGAGATTCCAAGTAATAGAGTCCTAGAGAGTGATAAGTTTTTGGCATTTCACGACATAAATCCAGTAGCACCAGTCCACATTTTAATTATTCCAAAAGAGCATATTGGCTCATTTCATGAGACTCCAAAGGAGCTTATGGGGGAGATGACACCATTTATTCAGGAGGTGGCAGAGAAGCTTGGGTTAGATGGGAGTGGCTATCGGTTAATTACAAATATTGGAGATGATGGGGGGCAGGAGATTTCACATCTGCACTTTCATCTAGTTGGGGGAGGTAGATTGAGCTTTCCACCCTTACATGAAGATTATAAAAAATCTATTTAAGTTTAGGAGCTGAAATTTTGAATTTAGAAGAGTTAGATAAGCAGTTTGTTCTGCAGACATATGCAAGAGACTACACAAATTTTGTAAGAGGGGAGAATGCCACACTCTTTAGTGAAGATGGGAGAGATTTTATAGATTTTGCCTCTGGAATTGGGGTCTCTAGTGTTGGGCATGGAAACAGGAGATTAAGCGATGCAGTATGTGAGCAGGTGAGAAATATTATTCACATCTCAAACCTACAGGTGATAGAGCCTCAAGCTAAGTTGGCTCAGAAGATTTGTGAGCTTAGTGGGTATGATGGGGCAATATTCTTTGCAAACTCAGGGGCAGAGGCGAATGAGGGGGCGATTAAGGTTGCAAGAAAGTATGGAGAGGTCAATTTTGATAAGAAGAGATATAAGGTTATAACTCTAGAACACTCCTTTCACGGTAGAACTATTAGCACACTAAAGGCTACGGGTCAGAAGAGTTTTCACACTCCAAGCTTCTCCCCATACCCAGATGGATTTCTATATGTAAAATCGATTGAAGATATATATAGCTCAATAGATGATGAGACGGTTGCAGTCTTAATAGAGCTTGTGCAAGGAGAGGGGGGAGTAGAGCCATTTAGTATAGGAGAGGTTCAAAATTTAGCTAAGTTTTTAAGAGAGAATGGAATTTTATTAATTGTTGATGAGGTTCAGACGGGAGTCTTTAGAACAGGTGAGATGTTGGCAAGTAACATTTATCAGATTGAGCCAGATATTATAACTCTAGCAAAGGGGCTTGGGGGTGGTGTCCCTATTGGAGCAATCTTGACAAAACATAGAGATATTCTAAAGGCTGGAGAGCATGGAAGCACATTTGGAGGAAACTACCTAAGCACTAGAGCTGGGCTTGAGGTTTTGAGTATCTTAAATGGGCTATATGAGAGTGGAGAGTTAAAAGAGACAATCTCATATTTTGAGGAGAGGCTAAAGGGTATAAGGGAGAGGTTTTCAAATCTATTCTCTCAAGATGTTGGGGTTGGACTCATGAGGGGGCTTAGAGCAGAGGAGGCAGATATCCCCTCTAAAGTGGTAAAAAGCTCTATGGATAGTGGTCTGATTGTGTTAAAAGCTGGACGAAATACAGTTAGATTTCTACCACCTCTTACAATAAGCAAGAGTGAAATTGATAAGGGATTTGAGAGATTTGAGAAAGCTATCTCTTCTATTTAGCTTAACTATATCGGTTAATAGCTCAAATTTAGAAGATATCCTCTCTAAAAATAGGATAGATTTAATTGAGGCTCAAAAAGAGAAGGTTAAAACCGAGGCTAAGAGATTGGAGAACTCTTGGATAAATCCAATTAGGGTTGAGTACTCTAAGAGCTACTCTACCCAATTTAATGGCACAATCTCCACAGGTCAATTTGTAATATCTGTAAATCAGCCAATTTTTAAGATGGGTGGAATATTGGAGGCTATAGATTATGCCAAGGCTCTAGGGGGTGTAAATGAGTTGGATATTGAGCTTCAGAGGCAGAAACTAATTACAGATGCACTAGAGATACTCTTTAATCTAAAAAGGGCTCAACTAAATAGAGAGAAGTTGAAGTTAGCTCTTCAAAATAGTGAGTTGGATACTCTAATTCAAAAGAGTAACTATGAGGCTGGAGTATCAGATAGAACTTTATATGATAAGGCACTTCTAAAGCGAAATCAAGATAGAACTGCTCTACTAGATTTAGAGATGACAATAGAGAAATTAAGAGCCGATTTTAGGCTACTAAGCGATAGAGAGCCAGAGGAGATAGAGCTTCCACAATTCTCTATGGTTGATAGGGGTAGATATGTAGATAGTAACCTAGAGCTTCAAAAGGGTAAACTTAAGATAGCTCAACAGATGCACAACTACAAGATGATAAAGGCAAAATATCTCCCAGAGATATCAATTAATGGGAGATATGTTGATGAGGATAAGAACCCTCTCTTTGCAGGTGCTAAAATTGATAGCAGATACTACACCTACGGCTTTAGGGTCTCAATTCCCCTTAGTGTAAACTCTATGAGAGATATTGAGTCATCAAAGATAGAGTATCTAAAATCGAAGATAGAGCTTCAAGAGAGTAGAAAGCTCATCTTAAATAGCTACCTTTTGGCAAAAAAGAGGGTGGAGATTATCCAAAAGAAGATAGAGTTATCAAAAGAGGATGAGCTTAGTTATCTAAATATATATGAGAGTTCAAGAGAGTTGGAGTTGGCAGGAGATGGGACAAGCTACGAGACTCAAATTGCTAAGAATAGTGCAGATATAAGGGCTTTAGAGCAAGATATCTATAGGATAGATATTGAACTTGAGCTACTAAAACTATACTCAAAGGTGGCAGATGCTTACAGATGATATATTTATGAGGGTGGCGATAGATAGGGCGTGGGAGTATCAGCTCATAACATATCCAAACCCAGCTGTTGGTGCTCTGGTAGAGCTTAATGGTAGAGTATTGGCAGTAGAGGCACATAGAGAGGCTGGAACATCTCACGCTGAGGTTTTAGCACTCCTTAGGGCATATGAGGAGCTCTCTAATAGAAAAATTGAATTTAATAGGTTAGATGCAAATCTAGCCCACAACTTTCTGCTATCTCTCCCTAGAGGATTTTTCTCTAACTGCTCAATATATGTGACCCTTGAGCCATGCTCCCACACTGGAAAGACCCCATCTTGTGCAACTCTGCTATCTAAACTAAAACCAAAAAGGGTTGTAGTTGGTACACTCGACCCCATCGGCTCTCACTCTGGAGGGGTTGAGCTTCTAAAGAGTGTAGGGGTAGAGGTAGAAGTTGGAGTTTTAGAGAGAGAGGCAGAAGAGTTGATTGAACCATTTATAATCTGGCAGAAGAGAGCCTTTGTCATATTTAAGATTGCCCAAACCTCAAATGGTAGAATTGGAGGGGGGTATCTAAGCTCTAAGGAGTCTTTAACCCATCTTCATAAGATTCGCTCAAAGCTCTCTTGGTTGATTATTGGTGGAAATACAGTTAGGGTTGATAGACCAACTCTAGATTGTAGATTTATTGGGGCAAACCCTCCAGATATTGCAATACTCTCCAAAAAAAGTTTAGATGAGTTTGATAAAACTATACCTCTATTTAATATAGAGGATAGGAGAGTTGAGATTTTAAGTAGTGATATTTTTAAAAAGCCATCACTAATTTTAGTTGAGGGTGGTGAGGGTACTATTGGGGCTTTAAAGGATAAGTTTGATTGGCTACTGCAGTATCAGACCCCTAAAATATCCTCACACCCTCTAGGGTATGGTATCAATTTGGAGTTGGAGCCACTGCATCAGATGAGAAGTGGTGTGGATTTGGCTCTCTGGAGTAGATTTAAAAGATATAGGTAATATAGATGGATATATTTGCAAATAGGTCAAAAAGCTGGGATATGAAGAGTAGAAGGGTTCAGGGTGCCAAGAGGATAGCTACAGCTATAGCCGATAGGATAGATTTAAGTAGGGAGATGAGTATTGCCGATTTTGGAGCTGGAACGGGACTATTAAGCCTCTTTCTATCAGATAGGGTGGGTAGGATTACAGCCATAGACAACTCTCCATCTATGCTGGAGGTCTTGAGAGATAAGATAGGAGAGTTTAACTGTCCTATTGAGATACTCAATATGGATATTACAAAATCAAAAATTGATGACCTAAAGTTTGATGGGATAGTCTCCTCTATGACCCTACACCATATAGATGATATCCCAAATATATTTAGACTATTCTATAAGATGTTAGATAGAGATGGTTTTATAGCTATAGCAGATTTAGATATGGAAGATGGTACTTTTCATAGTGATAATAGTGGAGTTTTCCACTTTGGATTTGAGAGGGACTATTTAAACAGAATATCACAAGAAGTTGGCTTTAAAGTGATTAATTTTGAAACAGTAAATAGAATAAATAAGGCTAATGGAGAATTCCCAATATTTTTAATGACGGCATTTAAATAGATTAAATATAATTAAAATATAAAAAGGTCATAAAGGGAGATTATGAAAGCTATATACTTAAAGGGTTATAGGGACTTCAGAAGAAAATATTTCAGAAACCACAAGAAACTTTTTAGTGAGTTGGCTGAGGGGCAGAAACCTCACACTATGGTAATTACATGTAGCGATAGTAGAGTAAATGCCTCCCTCATATTGAACTCAAAACCAGGTGAGCTATTTATAACAAGAAATATAGGTAATGTTGTCCCTCCCTATGAGGTTACAAAGGGGGCTACACAATCTGCCATTGAGTATGCCGTTAATGTTTTAAAAATTCCAAATCTTGTTGTATTGGGACATAGCTCCTGTGGAGCCTGTGCCCATCTATACCATGAGAAGAGTGATGATGAGGAGGAGATTGAGTTAAACCATGTAGATAAGTGGTTGACTCTGATATATCCTGCTAAACATGAGGCTATACTGGAGGCCTTAAATACAGATGAAAAGAATATTTTTGAGATAACTGAGAAGAATAATATAAAGCTATCGCTTCAGAGGCTTATGACATATCCATATATAGTTAGAGCCTTAGAGGTGGGTAAGCTTGAGCTACACGGCTGGTGGTACAATATAAAGGAGGGTAAGCTTGAGGTGTATGACTACAAGAGTAAAAATTTTGTACCAATATCTCACTACCACTCTCATAAGTAGTCAATTTGAGTAGTATATATCGCTCTTAGCAGGTGTAACCCTATATGGGGTACTATCTACACCGTATGAGCCTATAATTCCACTACATCCAACGAGAATATATATAATTATAAGTACTATGTGGTATTTTTTCATATTGAACTCTCTCTGTTTTCTAAAATTATATTACACTTTTAATACTATTTTAATTTTTTAGCTCTATAAGTGGAAAAAATAGGGTTGATGAGGTCACAGTTATTATAAAA
>JAADDP010000061.1 GCA_013153825.1 Campylobacterota bacterium | reverse complement strand
GGAGGCTAAAGCTTCTAAAAGAGGATTTAGAAGAATTATATAATAGTGAGAAAAGGTTAGATATTTTAGATGCTGGGTGTGGATTTGGGCAGATATCTCTATGGTTTGCTAAGAGGGGGCATAATCTGGTCTGTTGTGATATATCCTATAAGATGTTAGAGAGAGCTAAAGAGAACTTTAAAAAGGAGGGCTTAGCAGATATTCCATTTTTCCAAAAACCTGCACAAGAGATAGTAAAAGAGCTTCCAAAACAGGATTTGATTATATTTCATGCTGTAATTGAGTGGTTGGCCAAGCCACTAGAGAGTTTAGAGAAGATTTTAGAGGGGGTTAAGAGTGGAGGTTATATATCTCTACTCTTTTTTAACTATAACTCTTTAGTTTATAGAAATGTGCTTCAGGGTTCATGGAGATTTGATACAATCTTGGAAAAGAAGTGGTATGGGAGAGGAAAGAGACTCACCCCACCCTACCCCCAAAAGCCTCATGAGATTAGAGATTTTTTAAAAAAACAGGGCTTTAAAATAGAGAGACAGACAGCAATTAGAGTATTTTATGACTATATGTCAAAAGAGGTATTGGAAAATAGTGATATGGAAAAGTTGATGAGGTTGGAGTATCTCCACGCAAGAGAGGAGACATTCAGAGATATGGGGAGATATATCCATATTTTGGCTAAGAAGATATAAATTTATTTAGAAGATTGGAGGTATAGATTATGAAGTTTATCATGGCAAGTAACAATAGAGGAAAGCTCAGAGAGTTTAAAGAGCAGTTCAATATAGAGTTCATTCCATATAGAGAGCTATTAGTAGATTTAGAGATAGATGAGAGTGGAGATAGCTTTAAGGAGAATGCACTCATAAAGGCTAGAGAGGTATATAGTAGAGTTGATGAGGAGTATATTGTAATATCAGATGATAGTGGATTGACAGTCCCAATTTTAGATGGAGAGCCTAGTATCTACTCTGCGAGGTATGCCGGAGATGGAGCAACAGATAGGGATAATCTGGAGAAGCTTATTGGAAAGTTAAGAGATAGAGGTCTTGAGAGGGCAGAGGCGTACTACACTGCATCTATAGCTATAGTGGGAAAATTTGGAGAGTTTACAGCACACGGCTGGTGTTATGGGGAGGTTATAGATTCACCGAGGGGTGAGAATGGATTTGGATATGACCCGATATTCATCCCATATGGCTACAGTAGGACATTTGGAGAGCTGGAAGCAGATATTAAGAGGGGGATATCACATAGAAGAAGAGCTTTAGATAACATTGAACCTATCATAAAGATGTTGACATCTAAAATGTGAAGTGGTCGATATATTTTTCTTTAAAATGGTAAAAAAGTAATTGAAAGCTAAAGAAAAATCATATAATATGTGCAGATATTGAGTCAATAGGAGCGGTGATGCAACAGAAATTTATGCAGGATTTGCAGAAAATATATGATGAGCTTTCAGATAGACAACAAGAGTTAAATAGCTATTTTGGAATACTGCGTGGTGAGGATAATCGAGAGGCTAAAGAGGTTATAGATAATCTTCTAAAGGCTCTAAATATACCATATAGTGAAGATACTGTAATGGCACTATTAACAAGAGTGGTAAATCTCAGAGATGAGTCATTAGAGCAGGTTCTAAAGAGGTTGGGCTTCAGTGAGAGGGAGATAGTTGAGAAGAGAGAGATTGCATATAGATTTGTGAGAGACTTCTACCTCATAAGGCATGAGTACTTCATCGCATGGATAGAGGTTGAAAATCTACTAACTCCATTCTATCAAGTATTAATTGAGGGTGTCCACAATATTGGGGAGGTTATGAGTAGGTGGCAATCTAGCTGGACTGCAAAGATTATAGATGGTGTAAATAGAGAGCTTCTGGAGGAGTTTAAGAGCCACGAGGCTGTTCTTAAGATGTTACATGAGAGAAATCTACTAGATTTAGATCCAAATGGCTTGGTAGGTGATAGATGCTACTCAGTATTGGAGAGAGATGAGAGTGGTAACTATAGGAGTGTCGCATACAGTGATGCCTTTAAAGAGGAGGTTGGAGAGCTAATAAGTGTCATTGAGGATTGTATAGAGAACCTCAGCGTAGAGGAGGATAGGGTATTTAACCAGAAGGAGGCTTGGATAAAGTACTTTGTACTACTCAAAAAGGCACTCTCATCGACCGAACCTAAAAGGCTTATTGGTCACTGGGCAAATGTGGATAGGGCTTGGATGGAGATAAAAACACCTATACAGGTTGGACACCCTCTGGAGTATTATGAGGATCACTACAGAAAAGCTGTAGCTCTAGAGTGGGACTTAAGAGTTGTAAATCCAAAACTTCAGGGTGGTTCAGATATTCAAAAGAGTATGAGGGATTTTGTAATAGAGTTCTCTAAAATTTTGAGAGGAGATGAGCTTAATGGTATCCTCCTAAAGAGTGTAGAGGCTATAGATAGAACACAGCTATACATAGGTAGGCCAATGCTATTCTACGGAGCTGAGTTTAACGGTCTCTTCTCTGCACAGGTTGTTCCAAATGATGAGGTTGTATCGGCAGAGTATGGAAAGAAGATTTTTGCATATGCAGATTTTGTACTTGAGAGTAGTAGAGCTAAGCCGACTATGGAGATTGCAGTAGAGTTCTTCGGGGTTGAGTTTGTAAAGAGGAGGAGAGAGCTTCAAGATAGAAATCCTCAACTCTGGCACAAGATATATCAGATATCAACTATAGGTCATGAGTTTGGTCATATACTATGGGTAGATGATGATACCGAGAGCCTCATGAATGGGAGTGGAGCATTTAAGAATATTGAGGAGTTTAAGGCCACGGCTGGGGGGCTTGTCTCTATATTTTATAAGGGAGATGATACTCTATATAGATATATAGTTGATGATTTGGTAAATCGAGCCGTATCACTAATCGCTTGGCAGGAGGTTGGAGAGGTTCTTCCATACTACTGTGAGGGTCTAATCCATCTAGATATACTCTTCAGGTCTGGAGTTATCAGATATAGAGACAGAATAGAGATAGACTACGGTAAATATGATAGGTTAAAAGAGCTATATATAGAGAGATATAGAAATCTTGCACAGCACTATATAGATAAGAGAGATGCCTCAATATTTTTAGATAGATATCTCACTAGAGAGGATGGAGTATATCTTCCAAGAGATGGGGAGATAAGAGATTTTGTGACCCACTACTATAGTAGATATAGAGATATTGGACAGAAGATATATAAGAATACTTTATAATTATTATAGATTGGTGGAAAGAAACACTACACTTAATAGATTTATGTAGCTATTTATCCCTTTTTTGTTGACATTTCTACCCTATAAAGTAAAATAGCCATTTAAATTTATATAAAAGGTATAATCAGATGGCTGAACTATTTTCAGAAGAGTGGATAAATAGATTAAAAGATTTATGGAATGAGCATCCAGAGGTTTCAGGTAAATTGGCAGAGATTAACTTCAACGCTACTATAGCTTGTGGATTTAAAGATGATGAGAATCCAGCTTGTGTATTTGTTGTAGAGAATGGAAAGGCTGTATCTGCAGGTCTATATAGTGGAGAGGAGCTTGATTGGGATATGAGAGCATCTCAGAAAGATTGGGAGAAGTGGGCTAGTAAGCCTCTCACAATGACATCTATAGGTCTTGCAGTGGCTACAGGAAAGTTGAAGTTTGTAAAGGGTGACTTTGGAGCTATGATTAAAAACCCATCTATGGCTGGTCCATTCGTTAAGAGTTTTGCACTAATGGCTCAAATATAGAAAATATCCCACTTTGGGATTTTTTCTAAAACCTCCAAAGATTATTTAAATATCCCCACTAAAGATTTTTGTTATAATTTTTTCCTATAACTTAAAAGGAAAAATATGTTTAAAACTGTTCTACTATTTTTACTAAATAGTCTATTCATAATGGCACTAGAACTGCCCAAGAGTATTGAGAGTAGAGTCCTCTCTATAGGGAGTGGTAGAGAGATTACTATATCTGGGAATATTCCGGCAGGGAGAACGGGTGTTATCATACATGACTATGGAAAGTCCCTAAAGGCTATAACGTACAGAGTTACATCAAAAGGGGGTAATAGGCTCTCTGTTGATGAGTATATGATACTAAAACATGATAATATCCCAAATATTAAGACTACACTTAAGGTTGGTGATAGAGTTGTAGTTGGAAATCTATATGATAATATACTGCTAATAGCACCAAATAGCAGGGTTTATGGGAAGATTGTAGATAGTACACCCGATAGATTCTGGATTCACCCAGACCTATATGCCCACTTCTATATAAATAGTGGGGCAGATAGGGTGACTATAGAGAATATTAGACAATTTGCCACTAATAACCTAATTGGATTGGTTGCAATTGTTGTTAAAGATGGTATCAAAATTTTAGACCCAATTAGTGGAAAATATATAGATAAGATTCCACTTAAGATAGATGTAGATGAGGCACACATACCATTCTATGCTAGAGTTAATAGCCACTTTATTGAGAAGAGTGGGGTCGAGAGCTACTATAAAATGGTTGAGGAGATTAGATGATTAGGAAGAGAGATATCAAGGCTCTCACAAAGATTGTGGGGGTGGAGAATATATATAGTGATAAGGCTCACAGGTTGGCATATAGCTATGATGCTACAAGAACAAGATATGAGCCAGATTTAGTAATATTTCCAAGAGATGAGAGTGATATAAGTGCCATATTGAGCTACTGTAACCAGAATGGTATATCTGTAACCCCTAGAGGGGCAGGGAGTGGCTTTACAGGAGGCTCTCTACCAGCTGAAGGTGGTATCGTCTTAGCAATGGAGAAACATATGAATAGAATATTGGAGATAGATACTGAAAATATGGTTGCAGTTGTCCAACCTGCCGTTATAAATATGGAGTTGCAGAGGGCTGTCGAGGAGGTTGGTCTATTCTACCCACCAGACCCAGCAAGTGAGGAGTACTCCACTATTGGTGGAAATGTGAGTGAGAATGCTGGGGGTATGAGGGCTGCAAAGTATGGAATTACGAAAGATTATGTTATGGCTCTTCGTGCAGTTAGAGCGAATGGAGATATTATCCAAGCTGGAAAGAGAACAATTAAAGATGTTGCAGGTTACAACATTGCGGGTATATTAACTGCAAGTGAGGGGACACTAGCTATATTAAGTGAGATTACCCTCAAGTTAATTCCAAAACCTAAATATAAGAGAAGCTATATGGGAATATTCCCAAATGTCGAGAGTGCAATGAGTGCAGTATTTAAATCTCTGGCAAAAGGGGCAAACCCTGTTGCGATGGAGTTCCTAGATGCTCTAGTTATAGAGGCACTAATTGAGAAGCTAGGGGTAAATCTCCCTAAAGATGCTGGGGGTATCCTAATTGGTGATGTAGATGGCAACGTTCCGGAGGAGATTGAGTTTCAGCTAGAGACACTAAGAGGCTCATTCTTTGAGAATGGGGCTGTAGAGTTTAGAGTTGCAGAGGGGGATGAGGAGTCTAAAGAGTTGTGGTTTGCTAGAAGAAATGCGTCTCAATCTATAACAATCTATGGAAATAAGAAGCTCAATGAAGATATATCTGTCCCTCGCTCTAGACTCCCAGAGGCTCTAAAGATGATATATGAGATAGGGGATAGATACAACTTTAAAATTCCATGCTTTGGACATGCTGGAGATGGAAATATACATGTGAATGTTATGATTGATATCTCCCAGATAGAGAGTGGTCATAGAGCTATAGAGGAGATTTTTAAGGGTGTAGTTGAGATGGGTGGAACTCTAAGTGGGGAGCATGGAATTGGGACAAGTAAAGCTCCATTTATGGATATAGCCTTCTCTGAAGAGGAGTTGAGGCTATTTAGAGATATTAAGAGGGCTTTTGACCCAAATAATATATTAAATCCATCAAAGATGGGCTTTTAATCTAAAACTACTTCAGTTGAGATATGAGAACACTCTCTATTATCTCATCTAAAGCTCCATTTAGGATTGCATCGACATTTGTAAATGCCTTTCCACTTCTAGTATCCTTTACCTGTTGATATGGAGCCAATACATAGGAGCGTATCTGGTGACCCCATCCGATATCACTCTTCTCTATACCCTTCTCTTTAGCCTGTTTCTTCTCCAGCTCAAGCTCATATAGTCTAGACTTTAACATCTTCATGGCTGTAGCTCTATTCTTATGTTGGCTTCTATCATTTTGACACTGAACCACAATATTGGTAGGTATGTGGGTTATCCTAATTGCACTCTCAGTCTTATTGACATGTTGACCACCTGCACCACTAGCCCTATATGTATCCACTCTAATATCCTTATCATCTATCTCAATATCTATATCATCATCAACCTCTGGAGATACGACGACAGATGCAAAGGAGGTGTGTCTCTTAGCATTTGCATCAAATGGAGATATCCTAACCAATCTATGTATTCCACTCTCAACCTTTAGGTAGCCATAGACATTCTCCCCCTTAATTAGGAAGCTAACATCTTTCACCCCAGCCTCCTCTCCAGACTGGTAGTCTAGAAGCTCAACCTTAAAACCCCTCTCCTCTGCCCACCTTAGGTACATTCTATAGAGCATACTAGCCCAATCTTGACTCTCTGTCCCCCCAGCCCCTGGGTGTATCGACACTATTGCACTCTTATTATCATTCTCACCACTCAACATTATTGCAATCTCAAGGGAACTTATACTCTCCTTTAGAGCTGAAGCATCCTCAAAAATCATCTCTAGCGACTCTGTATCACCCTCATCTTTTGCCATCTCAAAGAACTCTATAGCATCTTCTAGAAGATTTTTAGCAGTTGTAAACTTACTTAGTAACCTCTCCTTCTGTCTCTTCTCTTGAGATATCTTTGACGCATTTTTTGCATCACTCCAGAAGTTTGGCTCCTGCTGAACTCTATCTATCTCATCGAGTCTACTCTTTAACTCTTCAGGCTTTACAATCTTCTCTATATTATCAATCTTAATTTTTAGCTCTTTTAAAAGCTCATTATACTCATATATATCCATGAACCATTTCCTAAAATCTATTCTCTAAAATGGTATTATAATCAAATTGGATTTATATTCCATTTCGTTCTTATGAGTTGTGCCAAAATTCACTTCTCAAATGATATAATATTTTCTTAAAAAGGAGAACATAAATTATGGGTCTTAGAAAGATAGCCATTGCACTCTCTCTACTCCTACTAATTGTGGGGTGTGAGAGTAGAGTTGAGAGTGATAAAAACTCTACTGTAACCGTGGAGGAGAATAGAACCGAGGTATCAGATAGGGGTATTGAGAATAATAGGAGCCAAAAGGAGGAGGGGTTAAAGTTTACAATAGAGACCATCGATTCAAAGATTCTCCATATAGAGGAGATAGAGAATGGGATGCTATTTGATGAATTTAAGGATAGAGCAGTAATGCTCATATTTTTTGGGTATAGGTGTCCACCATGCTTAAGAGAGATACCTAGATTGAACAATCTAATATCCAAACATAAAGATTTAAAGATTGTAGCTTTTGAGGTTCAAGGTCTAGATAGAGATGAGCTGAAGCGATTTGTAGATAGTAGAGAGATTAAATATAGTGTCATAGAGGGGTTAAAGTATATGAAGTTTATATCATATATTCAATCTAGAGCAGAGTGGCGTGGAGCTATACCTTTCCTAATAGCAATAAATAGGAGAGGAGAGGTTCAATTTGCACATGTTGGAGGTATGTTTGAGGAGGATTTAGAGTATATCTATAGAGAGATAACTAAAGGAGAGATATGAGGGAGGCTCTAATCCTGGCCATCATTGTCATTTTAATTGGTTGTGAGATTGGAGATAATAGAGAGATTTTAGCTGGAAACTCGACAGAGTCTGGAGCTATCTATAGCCCCCTTATAAAGGGTAGAGTTGACCCCTCAGAAATAAGAAAGATATTCTCCCAAAGAGGAGTTCCTGGATACTACATTCAGGTTGGATACTTTCAGGAGGCTAAACCATCAAAGGAGTTTATAGATAGAATGGAGTCATCTGTCCTACCATATAAAATATTGAAGAAGTATAGAGATGGAAAGGTTGGATACCATGTACTAGTTGGTCCATACATATCATACTATAAAGCAAATGAGATACTTGGTAGTGCCAAGGAGTATGTCACTAAAAATGCTTTTATTGTGAAAGTTGAAAAGCCTCTTGGAAAGAGTTAGGTGGAGGCTAGGTTCTAAAAGAACCTATATGATAACTGAAATGATAGGCTGGATTCGGAGTGTTTTACAGTAGAGCTTCCTGTATATAGCTCTCCACTCTCTGGGTTCAATCCAACTATTGTACTCATGGTTGTAGTGGTCTCAGGTGCATATATATATGCCAAATCTACATAGAAGTTATCACTAAACTCATACCCTCCACCAATGGTGTAGTGGTTCTCTGCAGTGGCAGGAAAACCTAAAATATTGAATAGATTTAGCCCATTTCCCCCCGCCTGACTATAACTACCTGCAGGTATTACAGCTGGTCCACCCTTAGCCTCCTCCAGAGGGTGCGAGGAGTGGTTGTATCCAAATCTAAATCTCCACCTATCCTCTTTAAGTTGATACCCTATAGCGTAAACATCTTGGTCATCCCACCCAAACTCTCTATAACCTTTTGCATCAGACCACTTTATCTGCTTATAGTCAAATGCTATAGTGTGCTTTCCAAACTCATAACCGAAACCTACACCAACCTCTGCCGGTTGCTCGAGATGGTCACCCATACCCTTCGGAAATATTCCAAAATCTACAAATGGTTGAGTGGCGATAGAGAGCTGATTTTTATACTCCATATCTATCTTAGATTTATATACACCACCTACTGTTAAACCATTCGATAGATCATAATATGCACCTATATTATATCCAAACCCCAAATCCTGCCCTACTCCATCTCCAACATTACTACCATCAAAACCCCTATAGTTTATATCCAAGGCTCCATATTGAACTATTGGAGTTACTGCAATGCCAAATAGACCAGTACTATATGCGAGAGATGTTCCAAACTGCATTAGCTGAAGATTTGTGACCATATTCATATTACCAGAGTCTATGGGTGAGGTTTTAGCATCCCTATAGTCAACACCCATACCTGCAGTTCCCCACATACCGACCCCAATATACCAATTTCCATTTAATCTATGGGATATTGCTATATTTGGAATTATATTTAAATCGGAATCACTCTTATGAGAGTCTGCCTGACCCATCTTTGCACTGATATCCGGCATAAAAACTGTTCCACCAAAAGATATAGATGTCCCCTTGGTACATGTGATTAGTGCCGGATTCTGTAGCGTCGACTCTGCACAGTGGCTAATACCAATTCCAGCACCCCCCATTCCTCTTGACTTAGTTCCAACACCTATTAAGTTATCCCCATTTGTCCCATATAGGGTGGATGATAGCATAATAGATACCATAATAGTGGCTCTTCTCATAAACCCTCTCCTTTAATTAGATTTATATCTAATATTATAACATATTTATCTATCATTATAAATAATTTTTATAGTTTAAAGTTTTTTTTATACATATTGACTTTCTGAAAGCTCCTTTTAAGTTTAAAAGATATATTTTTTTTAAAAAAAGGAGTTGTATGTCTAAGAGATTGGAGTATCTATTTGGAAAGTATATTGTAGAGAACCCCATCAAGGTGATATTTACCATAATATTACTATTGAGCTATCCAATAGCCAATGTTAAAAACATAACCTTTGACACCTCAAATGAGGGTTTTCTACATAAAAGTGACCCAATATTAAAAGATTATAACAGCTTTAGAGAGCAGTTTGGGAGAGATGATAGGGTTGTAATAGCTATTGAGAGTGATAAGATATTCACAATCCCATTTTTAGAGAAGTTAAGGAGACTACATATAGAGTTAGAGGATAATCTCCCATACCTAGATGAGGTGACATCGTTATATAATGTCAGAAATACAAGAGGGGAGAGGAATCAGCTAATAGTTGAGGATTTGTTAGAGAAGTTTCCAAAAGATAACGGAGATTTAGAGAGATTAAGGGAGATTGTAAAAGGTAGTGAGTTTTATAGAAATCTCTTTATTAGTGAAGATTTAAAACTAACTACAATTATTATTGAGACAAAAGCATTTATATCCGAAGATACTGAGAGCCTAGATGAGCTTTTAGATGGCTTTAGTGATACCTCATCAAAAGGGTCAAAAGCTACTCCTTTAACAGATGAACAGAATAGTGAAATTGTTGAAAAGATAAGGGAGATTGTCTCAAAATATAGCTCTAGCGATTTTAGAATATACTATGCAGGGAGTCCCAGCGTACTTGATGCTCTGAAAAAGATGATGAGAGCAGATATGCAGAAGTTCACCAAAATTACCATATTAATTATAGTCATATCTCTATTCTTAATATTTAGAAGAGTCTCTGCCACAATATACCCTATTGTTATAATTGTTCTATCTCTTCTAACCACAGTTGGACTTATGGCTATATATAGTGTCCCATTTAAATTACCAACACAGATACTCCCCTCTCTCCTAATTGCCGTAAGTATCGGAGCCACTATGCACGTTCTAACCATATTTTTCGATAGGTTTAATAGGGGAGGAGATAAGAGAGAGGCACTAATATATACAATATCACACTCTGGATTAGCTATAGCTATGACGAGTATCACAACTGCAATAGGTATCGGCTCATTTGCTGGGAGTGAGGTTGCTCCAATTGCCGATATGGGGCTTTTCGCCTCTTTTGGGGTTATAATTAGTCTAATATTAACTCTAACCCTACTTCCAGCTCTATTGATATTGACTAGATTAAAAGCAAAACCTATTCAGGAGAGTGGGAGGCTGGACTCTCTTATGAAGAGGTTGGCATATATCCCAAGCCACTACTCAAAAGAGATTATATATATAAGCTCTACTCTAGTAGTGGTTGCCATAATTATAGGCTCTAAACTTGAGACATCACACTACCCTCTTGAGTGGTTTCCAAAAGATGACCCAAATTATATAGGGACAAAATATATAGATGCTAAAATGAGAGGCTCTCTAACTGCCGAGGTGATAATTGATACGGGGGAGGAGAATGGGTGGCAAGATGCCAATAGAT
>JAADDP010000077.1 GCA_013153825.1 Campylobacterota bacterium | reverse complement strand
TTAAGTAATGTGGCCATATATAGTAGTTTACATATTTTTTGCACTTAAGGCTATATCTGTGAGGGATAGGGTATCTGATGAGGATAGAGTACAGAATATACTCCTACTGGGGCTATTTCTAATTCTCTTCATAGGGTTGAGACACCATGTTGGGGGAGATTGGAATAACTATACTAGATACTTTTTGACAGATATACCATATATGGATTTTAAAGATGCCGTCACCCATGAGGATCCAGCATTTTGGGTTCTATCATATATAATGTATCAGTGGGGATTTGACCTATATGGGGTAAATTTTATTATAGCTATCTCATTTGTCTATGGTCTATTCAAATTTTTAAATAAACAGCCCAACTTCTGGTTGGGGCTGACCATAGCATTCCCATATCTGATAATTGTTGTAATTTTGGGCTATATAAGACAGGGGGCAGCAATAGGATTTATACTACTTGCCCTAGTCTATCTCGAGGAGGAGAGCTTCTTTAAGTTTCTATTTAGTGTCATAGTGGCAGTTATGTTCCATAAAACGGCTATGATTATCATAGGTATAGGTCTATTTCTAAAGGGAAAATATAAACTACTAAAGATAGTGGCCGTCATATTGATGGGGGCAGGTCTATGGAGTTCATTCCTAGCACCTAAACAGGAGTTTCTGATGCAGAACTATGTCTACTCAAATGAGTATAACTCTGGTGGAGTCTGGATTAGGGTTATTATGAACCTAATTCCATCAATAATATTGATTATATATAGGAGAGAGTGGAAGAGAATGTTTAATGACTACGGTCTATCATTCATACTCTCTATATCTGCAGTTTCAGCGATATTCCTTGTAAATGTCTCCTCAACTGCAGCTGATAGAATGAGCCTATACTTTATCCCTATACAGATTATAGTCTTCTCAAGACTCCATATTCTGCTAAAAGGTAAGGTAAATCCGGACTCAACAAAGATGATAATAGTTACATACTACTTTATAATTATGTTTGTCTGGCTAAATTTCGGTGCCTACTCAAAGTGGTGGCTTCCATATGAGAATATTATGTTCTTCAATTTCTAAAAGGGGTTTAGAGTGAAAATAGCTATATTGATTAATACATCTTGGAATATATATAACTTCCGTCTAGGTATGTTGAGAGAGTTTAAGGCAGATGGACATAAGGTAGTCTGTATTGCACCGAGAGATGACTACTCCAAAAAACTGGAAGAGGAGGGGTTTGAGTATCACCACATATCTATAAACAATAAGGGGACAAACCCTATAGAGGATTTTAAACTAATATATGACTACTATAGATTATTGAGCATTATTGAACCAGACATTGTTCTTGGATACACCATAAAACCAAATATATATGGCTCTATAGCATCTCACCTACTTGGTATTCCAACTATATCAAATATAACAGGGCTAGGGACGGTCTTTCTAAATGACAATGTATCATCTAAATTTGCAATGTGGCTCTATAAGATAGCTCTATATAAGAGTATAGTCTTCTTTCAGAATAGAGATGATTTAAATATCTTCTTAGAGAGGGGGCTGGTTGAGAGTGAGTATGCAGATGTTCTACCAGGTAGTGGTATAGACCTGAAAAAATTCTCTCCAAGAAGGGTTGATAGGAGAGATGGACGATTTAAATTTTTAATGATAGCTAGACTATTAAAGGATAAGGGGATTATGGAGTATGTAAAGGCATCTAGAGAGATTAAGGGGAAGAGTGGTTATGACTATGTAGACTTTCTGCTAATAGGTGCTATATGGAAAGATAATCCAACGGCAGTCTCAAAGGATGATGTTGATAGCTGGGAGAGAGAGGGTATCATCAAATATCTAGGTGTTACAGATGATATTAGGGAGAAGATATCTGAAGTTGATACCGTTGTACTTCCAAGCTATAGAGAGGGGACACCAAGAACACTTCTTGAATCTGCCTCTATGGCAAAACCCCTAATAGCTACAGATGTAGCAGGTTGTAGAGATGTTGTTGATGATGGAGTTAATGGATATCTCTGCAGAGTTAAAGATTATAGAGACTTAGCAGATAAGATGGATAAGATGCTATCTCTCAGCGATGATGAGAGGGAAAAGATGGGTATGAGTGGACGAAGAAAGATGGAGATGGAGTTTAATGAGAAAATTGTGATACATAAATATATAAACTATATCAATATAGTTACTAGAAACCTATATTGGAGAGGAAAAATTAAATGTAGAGATTTTATATGCAGTTAAGATGTTATTTTTTATCAAAAAAAACAATATATAGTTAAAATATCACTTAATGGTTGAGTCTGATTTCTTGATACAAGTTGATATATGCTATTATAATAGTGCTTATTTTTTTGATAGGAGCGGTTTATGAAAAGATATTTAACTCTTTTAACCACAATTTTAACTGTTCTGATATTTACAGGCTGTTGGAGTAGTGGACCAAAAATTGAGAATGTTTCTGATAACTCTACGGAGGAGTCAAATGGTCAAATTGAGATACCACCAGAATCAGATTTAATCGATAAGATTGAAGAGCAGGTTGTCATTGAAGATACACCAAGTGATAGTGTTAATTTAAATAGTGAAAAGAGACAGAAGATTGAATCTGTTGATTAATAGTAAAGGGGGGAAGATTATATTTTACTTAGATAGTTTTCTGTAATATATTTATTACTCTTATTAAGAGACTTTTCTACTCTTGCTAGATAGAATATTGCTTTTTTATGACCAGCTTTAGAAGCTTGTTTAAACCAATATCTAGCAAGATGAGCATCTTTTCTAACACCTCTACCCTGTAGAAAACTTACACCCATGTAGTATTTTGCTTCAACATGTCCTGCTCTAGCTGATTTGTGGAACCAATAAAAAGCTTTAGTCTCATCTTTCTCTATCCCATTACCTGTAGCGTAAGCTATCGCTAAATCGAACTGAGCTTGAACATTCCCCTTCTTTGCCGCTCTCTGTGCGAAAAATACTTTTTTAGAAACTCTCACATCTTTTGCATGGCTGTAGATGTTTGTTGTGTTTGCACTTAGGTTAACTGTTAGGATTAAGATTGCTGTTATTAAAGTTTTCATTGTTTTTGTTCCTTTCTATCTCTTTTTTGTTTTCTTAAGAGTAGTATATAACAAAAAACATTATTTTAATCTTAAATCATATTAAAAATTAATAAAAAACGTAAAAATATTTAAAATTTTAAATATTTTTTAACAATTCATAATATTTAAACTAAAATAAAAAGAGAAAATAACTCCAATTTTTTCATTTTTATTACCAAATCTACTGTTATACTTATTTTAATGCTAAAATTTGAAGGGTAAAGTTATGAAAGTATATAGACCTATACCGATTGATGAAGAGATAAAACTGAATTCAAAACGGATAATAGTTAGTAAAACGGATAAGAAAGGGGATATCCTGTATGTAAATGATTACTTCTGTGAAATTACAGGCTACCAGCCGAATGAGGTTATAGGAGCTCCACACAACATCATTAGACATCCAGATATGCCTAGAGCCATATTCTATCTAATGTGGAAAACTATTCAGAGTGGGGGGAATATTACAGCAATTGTTAAAAATCTATCTAAGTCGGGGAGATACTACTGGGTAATGACAGATTTTGAAAACCATAGAGATTCTGATGGTAATATAGATAGCTATATAGCATTTAGAGGCTCTGCACCAAAAAGGGCTGTTGAGCAGATGGAGGAGCTATACTCTATAATGTTAGATATTGAGAAGGAGCATGGTATGAAAGCTTCACTCGTCTATCTACAGGGTTTCTTAGATGAGAGACACACCAACTATAATGATTTTGTGGCAGAGCTGGTTAAGCCCCAGAGCCTTGTTGAGAAGCTCTTCTCTATAATGAAAAAATCTTTCTTAAGTACACATGATAGAGAGACACCTCAATACTCTCGCAATTTTACAACAGCAGTTTAGATTAATTATTTTTCAGATATACTAGGCTATATTTTTATCTAAAGGGTCAATATGGATGTAAACCAGATACTTCAAAATAGTGCAGAGACAATTCAGAAGAGTAGCGATGAGGCTACATCGAACCTAGATACAAAGTCGATTGTAGATGCTTTAGAGAAGCTATTGAGTTCTGAAAATGGTGGATTTGATATTGGGAATATAATCTCAAAAGTTCAAGATGGTAACTGGAGTGATATTATAGGCTCTTGGCTTGGAAATGGAGAGAATAAGCCAATATCGGCAGACTCTATCAGTGACCTATTTAATAGTGAAAAGATTTCTGAATTTGCCTCCAGTTTAGGAATTAGCGAAGAGAGTGCAAAAAAGGCTCTATCTGAAGTTATGCCTCAATTTATGGATACTATATCCAATAGTGAGAAATTCTTGAATGAGCTATTAAAGGATTTTGGTGGAATTGATGGTGCTTTAAATAAGCTTGGAAGTATATTTAAGTAGCTTTCTCAAGAGAGCTTTTAGCTACTCTATTTTAACTTTATCTCCTCTAGGGGCAACAGATTTTAAGGTTGCCTCCTATAATCTTGAAAATCTCTTCGATTTGACTCTCAATGGAAATGAATATAGGCAGTATATTCCAAATAGACATGGCTGGAACAGTAAAACCTTAAAGATAAAGCTTAGAAACCTATCGGAGGTTATATGTGAAATTGATGCAGATATTATAGCACTCCAAGAGGTAGAAAATAGAGAGGCTCTACTACTACTACAAAAATCTCTAAAATATTATGGATGCAACTACCAATACTCTGCCACTACAGCTAAGAATACCTCATCAGTCCAAGTGGCACTCCTCTCAAGATTTAAGATATATAGTAGCAAAGCTATAGAGGTTCCAAAAGAGGGTTATAGAGATATATTAGAGGTAAAGTTTAATATAGATGGAAAACCTCTATATATATTTGTAAACCACTGGAAGTCTAAGAGAGGGGGGAGAGTATCCCTACTTAGTGGTAGAGTATTAAAAGATAGACTTAAAAATATGGTAGGAAGAGAGTATATAGTAATTGGAGATTTTAACTCAAACTACAATGAGAAGAGGCTAACAGCAAGTCTAAACTCCTCTAGGAGATTATGCAATCTAGATAATAATAGTAACTACAATCTATGGTATCAACTTCCCATATATCAGAGGTGGAGCTATAACTTCTATGGAAAGAAAGAGGGGTTAGATAATATTATAATCTCTCCTACTCTACTAGATGGGAAAAATATAGATTATATTAAAGGCTCTTTCAATAGATTTAAACCAAACTACCTATTCCATAAGAGGGGCTATATATTGAGGTGGCAATATAAGAGTGGGAGACATATAGGCGTTGGATACTCCGACCACCTCCCAATATACGCATCATTCTCAACAAAAAAAAGATTTAAATATCCAAATTGTAATATATATAGTGGAAATATATCAAAACTCAAAGCAGAAGATGTAAAACTACCTATTAGATTAAAAGCTGTTGAGGTTATTAGAGTTCAAAAGAGTAGTGCATATATTAGAGATGGCAGTGGAGAGATAAAGATTTTTGGGATAGATAAGAGAGTTAGAGTTGGAGAGATTTTAGATATGGTTATATATAGATTAACTACATATAATAGTGAGTTGGAAATTATTGATTTTCAGATAGAAAAAAGCTATCATAACGGAAAAAAGGAGAGTTAATGGAGGAGTTCTATCTGGAGATAGTAGCCTTTCATATAGTATCTGTCTTATCCCTAATGGCAGTTCTATTCTATATGCCAAGACTATTTGTATATCATGTAGAGAATATAGATAAAAGAGATTTTGTTGAGGTTATTAAAATTCAAGAGGAGAAGATATATAGGGTTATTGGAGTTCCAGCTCTGATTGCTACTATAGTTAGTGGAGTGACACTAATATCTATAAACCCTACACTCCTATCACAGAGCTGGTTTATAGCCAAACTATCTATGTTGATACTACTAATTATCTACTTCTTCTCTATGGAACACTATAGGAAGATATTAAAGAGAGATGGGTGTAAAAGGGGAGGGCAGTTCTTTAGAGCCTATAATGAGATACCAACACTTCTATCTATATTAATAGTAGTATTCGTCGTTACAAAGCAGTTACACCCATACTTCTCTATAATAATTACACTACTTTTTGGATTTATCATCTATAAGATATTAACAAAGAGAGTTTAACCTCTCCTCCCCATCCACAAAAACAGCCCTAATATTAAAATTATCATCAAATAGAACCAAATCTGCAGGATATCCCCTAGCAATCTTCCCCAACTTAAGGTTTAATATCTTTGCAGGGGTTACTGTTACCAGTTTTATAAGCTCTGGAATGGATATATCTACAGCTCCATAGAAGTTTCTTAGAGCCTCATTTAGCCTCAATGTGCTACCAGCAATAGTCCCACCCTCAAGTGTGGCTCTCCCACTCTCATCAACATAGACTCTCTGCCCCCCAAGCTCATATACTCCACTCTTAAGGCATGTAGCTCGAATGGCATCTGTAACCAGTATAACTCTATCTCTCTTCAGTTTATATGTAAGTGAATAGTATATTGGGTGGAGATGGATATTATCGGCAATTAACTCACAGCTAATCCTCTCATCATCTAAAACTGCCTCAACAGCTGATGGCTCTCTATGGTGCATTCCACCCATAGCGTTAAATAGGTGTGTAGCGTGTCTAACTCCCCATTTGAAGGACTCCTTAGCCTCTTGGTAGTTCGCCTCTGTATGTCCAATGCTAAATAGGATATCTGGATATCTACCCCCCACCTCATCAATAAACTCCCTTATCCCATCAACCTCTGGAGCTACTGTTACTATCTTTATAATCTCTAGATAGTCCTCTATAAGAGTTATATCAGGCTTTTGGATATATTTAGAGTTTTGTGCACCACTCTTTTTTGGATTTATAAATGGTCCTTCTAGGTGAACCCCCAAAACCTTTGCTCCTGCTACACCATCTCTATTCTCCAATATATTTTTTAGAGCCTCTCTAATCCTATCTCTAGAGCAGGTCATTGTGGTTGGTAAAAATGATGTTACACCACTTCTAACTATAGAGTTAGAGATTATATCTAGTGCCTCCTTGGTGGCATCCATAGTATCTGCACCATCTAAACCGTGAATATGTAGGTCTATAAATCCAGCACTAAGATATAACCCATTGGCATCTATAGTATCAATATTTTTTGGGATATTTTTCGATATTTTTAAGATTTTTCTATCAAATATGAGGGAGTAACCCTCTAAAACTCTATTAGGGGTTACAATTTTTACTCCAGTAATAGCCCTCATTACTGGATTGATTGTAGATGATTTAAGAACTTTTCAGGTGGGACATATCCTGTTAAAGATTTTTTTCTTAAAAATTTATTCTCCTTATCAAAGAAGATAATATTTGGAGTCCCCATCAACTCATACTCTCTTAAGAGAGCCTTATCATCATCAGTATTCTTTGTAATATCTACACTTATAAATGTAAACCTCTCCATCTCTTTTTTAACTGCTGGGTCAACAAATGTGATATTCTCAAGCTCTCTACAGCTAGGACAACTCTGCTTATTAAAATCTACAATTACAGGCTTATCACTACTTTTAACCTCATCTAAGAGTCTTTTTATTGAGTATCCAAGATGAGATGTCTCCTCTATCTCTTTTCCACGCTTATTAGCTGTTATGGCAGTTGATGCTACAACTTTTGGTTGGGTAAAGTTCTCAAATGGTCTTAACATTGAGTAGCTTCCACTAAGTAACCCAATAAATATTGAAGCTCCATATAGTAGAAAAATTAATGCTAGTAGCTGGAATAGTTTAAATGCACCCCTATATCTAGAAGAGTCATCAAATACCCCCATATGTAGTGCTGTTCCCATAAATAGGAGTGACCATAGTAGAGTCTCAAGCCAAGCTGGAACAATCTTTCCAATCATAAATATTGCAACACCAAGCATTACAACACCAAATGTTTTTGATACAGTACTCATCCAGCCACCAGGTTTAGGCATAAACTTTCCAGCACCAATACCAACTAAAATTAGAGGAAGCCCCATACCCATGCTCATTGCAAATAGAGCAGAGCCTCCAAGGAAGGCATCACCCGTCTTAGATATAAACAGGACAGCTCCAGCTAGTGGAGGGGCAACACATGGGCCAATTATAAATGCAGATAGAAATCCCATAATTGCCGTGCTAGCTATACCATTTCCTTGAGCATTATCACTAATTGAGTTTATCTTAGATTGCCAAGAGGCAGGTAGCTGTATCTCATAGTATCCAAATAGTGAGATAGCAAGTGCGAAGAATATCACTGCAAATGTAAAAAACATATATGGACTCTGCAGAGCAGACTGAATATCTGCCCCAATTAGACCAGATATGACACCAACTAAGGTATAGGTTACAGCCATAGAGAGGACATAGACTAGAGATGTTCCAAGCCCTTTGAGTGCTGTTGGTCTCTCTTTTCCTGCTTGAGATACAATAATTGATGATAGAATTGGTATCATAGGGAATATACATGGTGTAAGAGATAGTAAAACTCCAAATATAAAGAATAGGAATATTATAAATGTAGAACTCTCATTTGTTAAGACATCTACAATATTTGCAGAGTTTGACTCATCTAATAGACTCTTTAGTTTTGTAAAAAAGCTAGGCTCTGGAACTTTTAGCTCAAACTCCTTCTCAATAGGGTTGTAACAGATACCATTATCTGAACACCCCTCTAGGGCAATTTTTAGAGTGAAGCTCCCATTTATATCGTGAGATGTAATTTTAGAGATTGGTATATCAACATTTACCTCTCCAGTATATACAGTATCCCCATTCTGTATATGCCCTTTGGGTCTCTCTACATCTAACTCAAACTCTTTAGGCTTCACAACCATATATTTTAGAGATGAGTCACCAATATGTATCTTATCTCCCAAAATAATTTTAGTCTCAACCACATCTCCATCAACCTCAGCCGAAACTTGGAAGGCCTTATCTGCAGATAGAAAGCCAGATTTACCCTTTTTGGCAGAGTCAAATCCACCACTTAAGAAAAGTGTTATTGCTAATAGCAGTTGTAAAATTTTCATTCTATTTAATCCCTTTTTATAAATCGATAGTGTATATATACGGAAAAAAGTTTATTAACACTATATCGAATAAAATTTAAAAATTTCGTTAATATACAATTGAAAAATATATATAATTATTGTATTTTGAAAAAAAGATTGTAAAGGATTTAGTTTGAAGGGAAACTTAATAGAGTGGAGTAGTTTTAATTCACTCCCTCCAAATAATAATAGAGCAGTTTTTATATTTATACACTCCAAAAAATCGAGATTATCACTTAAGATGGAAAATGAGATTTTTACAGATGGGAGAGTTGCCGATATCCTAAATATGGAGTTTACAAATATAAAGATAGATAGATATATAGATACAGACCTCTTTAAATATTATAGAAATCTATATAAGCTTATGAATCGAAGAGATGGAAATGAGCCAATTTGCATATTCGCAACGGAGTCACTAGAGCCATTTTATGCTACAGGGTATATGCCTAAAAGTAGTAGAGGAGATATTTTAGGCTTTAGAGAGCTTTTAGATATAGTTTTGGATAAATATAGAGTGGAGAGAGATACCCTAATTGAGACAGGAAAGGAGATAATAGGACATCTAAATAGAAAAGAGTCTAAAATTCAAGCTACAAAATTTGATTTGAATATTTTAAATAGAACATTGAAACTCCATATAGAGGAGCTTTTCGATAAGAGGTATGGTGGATTTGGAGATGAGATTAAGTTTCTAAATAGTTCAGTTTTAGATTTAATGTTATCTCTAGATGGAGAGGAGAGGGATTTAGCACTATTTACACTAAAGAGTATGGCAGAGGGTGGAATATTTAACTCAAAGTGGTTCTATCGATATGGAACTGAGAGTTGGGATTATGCTACATCGGAGAGTCTAAATTATCAGAATGGATTGATGGCTAAAGTCTATATTAGAGCGTATGAGATATCCAAAGATAGTACATTTAAAGATGTGGCAACCAATATTTTGGATAATATAGAGGTTGAAGGCTTGACATCATTAGACTCTATCATCGCAGATGCACTTCTATATGGTGCAAGATTTGATAGTAGATATTTGACTAGAGCCTTATCAATTTTAGATACTATATTGAGTGAGAGATATATAAATAGAGTACTATACCATATAGATGGGATAGATGGATATCTTGAGGATTTTGCATATCTAGGGTTGGCTCTACTGAATAGTTATAGGATTAGTGGTAGTGGGGACTACCTCATATTCTCTCAAAATATATTAAACCTAGCAATAGAGACTCTATATGAGGGTGGAAGATGGAGGTTCTCAAACAGAATTGAGCTATATGAGGATATATATGATATAGACTATCCATCATCGATATCTATAATTGTAGAGCTTATGGAGCAGATTATGGAGTTTGTGGAGGAGGATTATAGCTCAATTATATCTAGAACTCTTCAGATAAACTCATACTCTCTAATGCGTCAACCTCTAAGCTCTCCAAATCTGGCTAAGGTTTTAAGAGTACATCTAAAGGGGGAGAAGAGATGTTAAAGGCTATATTTGCTATATCTATATTTATATTTAGTGGATGTTTCGATGATGAGACTCCAAAGAGAAGAGAGTGTAACGCTACCATATTTAAAGATAAGAATAGAACCGTAGATGGTGGAGAGGGCATATTCTCATCAGCCATATCTGAGGAGTATACCGAGGAGCAGAACAATCTAAGATGTGATTTTGAGCTATATCTTGAGTATCTTAGAACATTAAATACGGAGGGTATAATAGATATGACCTATCCTGAGTTATTCAAACCTATAAATAGAAGAATGTTTACAAAATTTATAAATACACTACTAGACTCTCCAGAGATTTCTATAGAGAAGTTTGATGCAGAAGTTACAGATGTTGGTGATATTATAGATTATGGAGAGGGAAAATTTACAAATCTAGAGTATATATCAACAATTAAATTAAACTTTGTAAATCCAAATCTATATAAAGATGATACGAGTATGAGGGTTCTAAAGAGTGTATTGGAGAATAAGTATGGAAAAGAGAATATATTGGTGGATAAGGATAGTAGAACAATAATGATTAAGATACTC
>JAADDP010000028.1 GCA_013153825.1 Campylobacterota bacterium | reverse complement strand
TATGTAAAGGCTCTGGAGCTATCAGTAGAGATGGTTGGGTTAATGATTATGATACAGGGGAGGATAGACACTATATACTATTCAGATACCCCTATTTAATAAATATGGATAGCGACTCTGCAACTATCTCCAGTGGGGGTCTCCTTGAGGGGGGAGTACTATATGAGTACCTATATCAGTAGAGTCAATATTTCAATCTCATTTATTATGATAGCTATGGGATATCTAATTCCAATATTTATAGAGAAGTTTAAGTATGAAGGGGTTATTGAGCAGGTTGAGACTCTCTGTCACAATATTGCAAAGAGGGAGATGGAGATATACTCAACGGAGAATAGATATATTGAGGTTACCCGAAGAGGGCAATCTCTATTAAGAGGGAAACTGCAGATTAGAGATATAGACTTAAAAGATTACAACTATATGGTGACAACCATAGATAGGGGCTTTAAAATTGTTGCTGAACCGAAGATAGAGTCTCTCAGAAGGAGAGATGTTCCCGTAAAGATATACACCTATATACATACTCAAAATGGGGGAGATGATGTTAAAGAGTGGAGAACATTTTAGAGTAGTAAGAGGGGCTTTCTCCCTAATTGAGGTGCTTAGTGGAATTGTAGTTATGGGTGTTGTTGTGCTATTCTCAATAAGGGCTATCGGTTATCTGAATAGCATATATGGGGAGATTGAGATGAGATACTTGGCACTCAATAGGTTAGATAGTGAAATCTCCAGAGTAGTTATGGGGTATGAGAACCATAAAGATGAGGAGTTCTATAACGATAGTCGATATGGTGGTGGCTCAGATTGGGATGAGCAGTTTACAATTGAGGAGGATTTTAGCTCAGCCACAGATGGGTATATAGTATATCAAACCTCATCGCCCTCAATAGTTGGTCTAAATGATGGTAGTTACGGCTTGAAGGTATCTAGCAGTAGGAGTGTAGCTCTTCTAAAAAATATATCTGGAGATATAGATAGTATAGATGATGGGGATATCGTTGGGCTTATAGGGTGGCGAGTAGATAGTAGCGTTGATGGCAGTAGCGAGATATCTATCAACTTAACATTGAGATACCCATATATATATAGGGGAGATGGAGAGGAGCTATCTAAACTCTGGAGCTATCTTGAGAGTATAAACATAGAGACATCAACGAGGATATAGATTTTGAGAGGTGCATTTACCCTGATTGAGCTTATGGTTACAATATTGATATCTACAATATTTTTAAATTTTATATTCATACTCTACATGAATACATTTAGAGAGATTAGAGAGCTATATGCAAAGAGCTCCCTCACATATGGTGGCTTTAGAGCAATAGAGATTTTAAGGGGTGGAGTGGGAGAGATTAAGGGGATTATCACTTTAGATAGTATGGGAACAGATAACAACTTTACGCCAAATAGTGGAGGTGATAGTGTTGATATTGAGATTGATGGCTCAAATTTAATATTAAAAGAGGGTTCGGATAGTTTTGGATTTGGAGCTATAGATATATATAGCGAAACCTTAAGGGTAAAACATATTGCAGATAATCTATATCTTATTGAGTTTATAGCCTCCAAAGAGGGGACAGATGTAGATATGCCATTTCAGAGGTTGATATATACAAGATGAGAAGAGCCTTTGTGATGCCCATGGTGCTGGTTATAACTCTGCTGATATCTGCTCTTATCGGCTCATTTATGGTAAATAGCTCAACATCTCTATCCCATCAATTCTATAGAGATTTAGCTGAAATTAGAGGATACTGGGCATCATATGGTGCTAAGGAGTTGAATATCTCATCAATATCATACAGTTATAACCATTACAGCATAGATGTGGAGAGGATAGATAACTATAGTTGGGAGTGGAACCTCTCAATTCCTGCAGGAGAGAGTAGTGGTATAGATAGTGGAGATATATATACACGAAAGATTGAACTAAATGGTAGTGACCCAAATCGGGTAAAGTCATACTCAAATTAGGAGGTTTTGAGATGCTGTTTGGAAGAGGTGGAGCTGTTGAGGGTAGAGATATATTTATAACCCTATCAGGTAGATTTGTAGCTATAGCATATGATGATGGTTCAGATTTTGTGGTTAAGAGCAGATGGTTATCCATCAATTTAGAGGAAGAGAGCGTAATGGCTCTATGGCTAAAGAGTGTTAAAGAGATTTTAAAATCTATAGACTTTGAGCCACACCTATATATATTGATAGACTCTCCTCTCTTTATGGTGAGGAGTATTAAAGATGGTATAGATAGCTATGGTTACATCTCAAAACAGATAGATACTCCTAAAGGTGAGTTTGAGATTAGAAAGATTTTAGGAGAATCCCACCTAGTAGTTAAGAATAGAGATATAGAGAGGATACTATTTCTATTTAGGGACTACTCTATAGGTGGGGTTTATGATATATCTGTACTATCTGGGCTATATCTTCTCAAGGGGAGTAGAGAGCTATATATTAATATATCTCTTAGTGGTGTAAGTGGTATATATATCAATAGAGTTCTACAGAAGAGATATCTAAACTACATATTCTCACAATATATAAGAGATGGTTGCAGGAGTCCAAATTTAGATTTTGACTCACTGTTTGACCACCTTAAGGGTGGATTTAAGGGGATAGAGACATATGATGCCCTTCTCAAATCTACTCAGAGTGGAGCTAGAGAGCTACTAAATTTTATAGATAATATTGTGGAATTTATCCACTCAACCCTACAATACTTTAAAAACTATGATAGATTGGAGCAGATAGATAGGGTATATATAGCTGGAGATATTCTAGAGTTGAGTGGAGTTGTTAAGATTTTAATTGATAGGTTAGATTTTGTAGATGCTACTCCAATATCTGATATATTGAAAATTGCTGACCATAGAGCCGTATCAAATATATTGGCATATAGGGCAGATAGAGATATCCTCTCAAGGGCTACAGTTCCACTAGATGGCTTGAGGTGTAGCGATGGGAAACATCAATATATATTTGTGGATAACTCTCTACATATCCAAAACAGATTGACAAAGGAGCAGAGAAGAAGAGTATCAAAATCAAATAGAGCTACGCTATCGAGAGCCTCTAAGGTGGTTGGTAGCCCATCGAAGGGTGGAGGTGAAAGTGGTTTTAAAAAACTGCTATCGAGAGGAGATAAGTCAGATTTAGATGAAGAGAAGGGGAAGATAGCTCTCCTCATAATATTGATATTTTTTGCAATATCATACTATCTATGGCTCTATATATCAGATTTAGAGAGAGATTTTAATAGGAGGGTAGATAGGTGCAGAGGGGTGATTATATCATTAGATAGAGCTAGGGAGAGGCTGAATAGTGGTGAGAGAGTGCCAGATATGGATAGTGGGGTTGATAAGATTTTATGGACGGAGAAGTTGACGACGATGGTTAATGCTATGCCGGAGGAGATATGGCTGACATCCATAAGGTTGAGTAGCCAAGAGAGGAGTGTAGATGGTAAGATTGTTACTGTTGATAGGGTAGTTTTAGATGGGCGTAGCCTCCCCTCATCAGCTGGACACATAAATACCATAGCTTCATATATGGATAGGCTTATGGAGCAGGGTGGACGCTTTAAGAGAGATTTTATCGGTGTCACATTTGGTGGGGCAGAGAGCATCTTCGACAACTCAAATCAGCATCTAATTGGATTTCAACTCTACTGTAACTTTAAGAGAGGGGTAAATGGTGGAGAGTAAATTATATGGATAGAGTAGATATATTTACATCTATACTTACTGTTGCATCAGGAATATTTCTGCTATATAGTGCCTACTATAGACCCCTTATCGATTATCAGAGGGGGATTGATAGGCTATTGAGATACTATAAGGGGGAAAAGAGAGATTTAAATCGAAAGATAGAGGAGAGAAGAAGAGCAATTGAGGAGAAGAGTAGAACTTTAAATAGTACACCCGATATACTTAAAGCTCTAAATGATACATGTAAAGGTAGTAGAGTTGTGATAGATAAGGTAGTTCCAGTTGATGGAAACCCCTTTAAGTTTGAGTTACACTTCATAACAGACTATAGAAAATTTATAAAGATATTGAGTGAGTTTGAGAAGCTAAATATAGCTATAGAGAAACTATCTATAGATGAGTATGAGACAACTCCAGATAATCCTAAAAATGCCATTACTATCGTAATAAATGTTATCGGGGAGCTACAGATGAGTAGAGAGGCTAGGGCTGAGATACTAGATAGCGTTATTAAGGAGAGTAGAAGAGACCCGTTTCAGACACATGAGCTTGATGGTAGGGGAGCTGTAAATAGGGCTATAAACTTGACATATATATTTAAACTATCTGGGGTATCCCTAAATGGAGAGAGGGCATCTGCAACTATAGATGGAAAGAGATACTATATTGGAGATAGATTCTACGATAAGGGAGTAGTAGAGGATATTAGAAGTGGAAAGGTTACAGTAGTTAAGAGGTTAAAGGGTGGAGATGTTGAGGAGTATTTTATAGGTGTGAGGAGGAGGTTAGATTGAAGAGATTTATATTATTACTCTTAACCATATCTGCAGTCTCAATCTCAGGTTCATCTGGATTGAAATTCAGGGATAAGATATTTATAAGAGAATCATACGATGAGAGTATAAAGATTATCTTGAGAGAGATAGCCAGAGAGAGTGGAATTCCAATCAGGGTAGATAGTAGTGTTAAGGATGAGAGTTTAACGTTCAACTTCAATATGCCTCTTGAGGGGGCATTTAAGATGATAATTGAGGAGTTTGGACTCAGTTATAGATTTAGAGATGGTATCATTGTTGTGACTGCAAATAGAGATAAGAGGAAGATTATAGTCCTAAGATACCTGAATGCTCAACGGTTAAAAGATATTCTAAAGAGGTATGATATATTTGACAGTACGGTATCCATTAAGTATGGTAGAGGAAGATTAAACAATACCGTGTATGTTAAGGGAAATCAAAACGCAATATCTGAACTTGAGAGTATAGTGGCCAATCTTGAGAAGGCTGAGGAGCTTAAACAGAAGAGTGCAATGGAGAGGGAAGAGGTTAGGAGGAAGGCTCTACTTGAGGAGAGTAGACTTCAACTACAGAGAGATAGGGAGGATAGGGAGAGGAGAAAACTTGAGCTTGAGGAGATGGTTAAGAGTCAGGCTTTGGAGGAGAAGAGAGCCATATTTAACAGTAGAATGGCAGAGATAAGTAGAAGTATGGATATAGAGATTATTCCACTTAAATTTATAAATGTATCTATGAGAGAGGTGGAGTTTAATGGAAAAAGGGTGAAGGTTGATACTCTTGAGGATACTCTTAGGGGCTTGATGGGGATAGATGAGCCAGATATAAATAGTAGCAGAAGTTTTGGGGTTCTATCAAGAGATGTGGCGTACATAAAGATTGACAAGAGAACAAACTCCGTTATTGTAAAAGATTTTCCCGAGAGGATAGATAGGATTAAAAAGATTTTAAAGAGGTTAGATAGGAGACCTCAACTTGTTGAGATAGAGGTCACTATAGCATTGGGAAATAGTGGCTTTACTGAGGAGATGGGTATGAGGCTTGGAGGCTCAAGAAGCTATGGAGATGATAGATTATATAGCCTCTCAACTGCCGATAGCATATCTGAAAATCTGCAGAGTATGGGTAGTGGGAGTAGAGAAGATGGTGATGATGTTGACTCCAGCTCGGAAAACTTTAATGGTGCAGATATCCTAAAACCTATAGGTGCATTGGGATTATCATCATCTATGCTATTTATGGGTTCAAAAAGTATGTTAAACTTTCAACTAAATTTAATGGAGAGTGAGGGTGTTGGGAAGGTTCTCTCAAACCCAAGAATTGTAACACTAAATAATAGAGAGGCTACAATACTATCTGGTGATTCTGTCAGTGTCCCAACAGCTACAGCAGATAAGATGAGTCTACAGAGTGTAAATACTGGAGTATCAATTAAGGCGAAACCACACATAGTATCCACATCTGATGAGACATCTAAAGAGGCAGATATAATATTGGAGATATCGATAGAGAACTCTTCACTAGGCTCTGTATCTAGAGAGAAGATAGAGAAATCGGAGAGTAGAATAGAGTCAAATGTTATTATTAAGAGTGGAGAGACGCTAATTTTAGGGGGGCTATTCCAATATAGTAGCAGTGGAAGTGGTGGAGGTGTACCATATCTAAAGGATATTCCACTAATAGGGCTATTCTTTAAAACTAAGAATAGAAATATATATAAGAATGAGCTTATATTTTTTATCACCCCAAAGATAGTTACTCCAGATGATATGAGAAGTATGCAGAGTAGCCACTATATGAACTATAAGAGGAGTTTAGAGCTTCAGAGAGCAAAATTAAATAGGAGTGTTGAGAGTGGGGGAGAGGGGGATAGACCCACCAAGTTTAGAAGAAGAGAGATAGACCATCTGAAGATTTTATCAGGAGAGGAGGAGCCTATATAGATGGAGATGTTTATAGGAGATGGAGAGAGATTTAGAGTCGTAGAGCGTTTAGGTTCTGGAGGAATGGGAGAGGTATATAAGGCCTATGATAGGGAGTTGAGAGAGTATGTGGCAATTAAGACAATTCTAGAGAGGTATGTTGGGAGAAGAGACCTCATCAACCTATTTCTAAATGAGGCTAAGACATCTCTACGGGTGACACATAGGAGTGTAATTAGGGTAAGGGATATAATACGTTTCAGGAGAAACTACTATCTGGTTATGCAGTTTATAGATGGATATAGCCTTAAGAGTTGGATGGAGAGAAATCAGGATATTAAAACTAGAGATGCTAAGAAGATGTTCCATATGGTTAAACCTATACTAGAAGCTCTAAGCTACACCCATAAATATACGATACATAGAGATATAAAACCTGCAAATATCATGGTTGATAGGAGTGGAGAGACCCTGCTTATGGATTTTGGGATAGCCACGGTCATTGATGGGAGTCAGATTGAGGATGTTATAAAGGAGAGAGGTATGAGAATTGGAACTCCAGACTATATGGCTCCAGAGCAGATAAGGGGGGTTAAAGATATAGATAATAGGGTAGATATATATGCTATGGGTGTAATACTATATGAACTTCTAACTAAATTTAAACCAAATAGAGAGTCTATTAAAGCTCCAAGCTACTTCAATAGCTCCGTATCTCCAGAGCTGGATATGGTGATACTCAAGATGTTGGAGGAGGATAGAGAGAGGAGATATCACCTATGTGATGAGGTGATAGATGATATAGAGTCGATATTTGATGAGAGAGATATAGAATCTATACAATTAGCTGGAGGGGTCTCTATAAATAGAGGTCTTAATATAGTGGATAGAGATAGATTTGTATATATTCCAGAGGGGAAATTCTATAGAGGTAGTGGGCCTGAGTCGAAGATAGATGTGGAGAAGCCTCGTAGAAGGCTCTATCTAGATGGATACTCAATATCTATATATCCAGTAACAAATATGGAGTATAGACTATTTTTAGATGAGAATAGAGATATTAAAGCTCCAGATAACTTTGATAAGATATGTAGAGAGAGACCAAACCACCCTGTAGTTGATGTATCTTGGGATGAGGCATCAATATATTGCAAATGGGCTGGAGTTGTACTACCTACGGAGGCTCAATGGGAGAAGGCATCTAGAGGGGTAAAGGGTCAGATATACCCTTGGGGCAATCAATTTAAGGATAACTACTGCAATATTGAGGGTGGTATAGGTGATACTGTAGCTGTTGATAGTTTTAAAATGGGGGTTAGCCCATATGGATGTTATCAGATGGCAGGAAATGTGTGGGAGTGGTGTAGAGACGACTTTATAGCCGACTTCTATAGGAGTAGAGATGGTAACCTCGATAATCCCATAGCTCTATATGGTGGAGATGTAAAAGTTTTAAGGGGTGGTGCATTCAACTTTGTTAGGTCATCGGCTAGAACAAGCTATAGATACCACTTTAGAAGAGACCACAGAGATATAAATATTGGGTTTAGAGTAGTTATAAATGGGAGCTAAATATATGAGAATTGGAGCTATATTTAAGATATTGCTGATAGAGTTGGTGGCTATTGTGGCACTCTCTGCTGGGGATAGAGAGCTTGAAAAGATTTTTGGAGTTGAGTTTGGAAGATTGAATATTGAGTATAAGAATGTGATAGGTGCTTCACTCTCAAGTAGCAATATAGTTGGTGGACTTAAGGTTGGAGTTCAAGACTACTACTGGAGAAGTGGCTTCTCAACATACTACTCAAAAGATGGTGAGCAGGAGCTATTCACATCTCTAATATCGATAGATAGATATCTATTTGCATCTATGTATGAGGATAAGGATAATATAGTTAAGCCCTATATCGGATTTGATATGGGGTGGATGAGCTATAGTGACTTAGAGATAGATGGAGATGGGTTAACCTATGGGGCTAATATAGGTATAGTCTGGGGTCTATCGATAGGTGTCGATATAGATTTGGGCTATAGATATCTGGTTACATCTATAGATAGCATTGATAGCATGGATACCATATCCATATCACTAAACTACATCTTTTAGGCAATATAGGAATGGGAAGAGGGATACTTACAATACTAATTGTGGTATATATCATGGCTACCGGATGCGAAGGAGATGGAGGGAAGAGGGTAAACAGTATAGGGGAGGATGTATTAAAAATTACTGGAGAGTATACCATACTAGACCGTTCACACGAGGCTCTATATATGGAGATTTTTTTGGAGAGTCTATATCCTAAAGGTTCAAAACTTACGCTATCAGATATATCGGTTGATATTGGAGGATGCACCATAGAGAGTAGTAATATCGGTGATAGAGGTCTAATATTTAATGATATTGATAGGTCACAAATAGTAAAGGTTATATTTAAATTTAGAACACCATGCACCCCAGAGAGTTACATATTGAGGGGAGAGAGCTATGCTACATATAGAGATACAGCACATAAGAGTATCTACATCTCTAAGGAGCATAATATATCTATAGATACTGAATCCACTATTGGTGGTTCAGATAGCTCTTTTAGGCTACTCTCTATGGATGGGGATAGCTCAATTTTTGTGGGAGAGATAGAGAGATATAGACTATTTATATATGATGGAAACTCAACAGAGCCGGATGGTAACTCAATTATGGGAGAGAGTGTTAAGCTGGTTAGAATAGAGACTCTAGACCCATCAAAGGTCAAGTTTATAGAGACCTCCATATATAGAACAGAGTATGAAAGTGAGGTGGAGTATCTAGAGTTTAAATCAATTGAGGATGTAGATTTATATGTTAAGGGGGGTGATATATCGGGGGTAGCCGATATAAAAATAGAGATTGAATATATAGATAGTGATGGTCAACTGCATACAATTGTGGAGAGGGGGAGCATAGATGTTCTTTCCAGCGACCCCACAGCACTATCGATAACATCTGCAGGTGTTGAGTATGAGCCTGAGAGTAGATGGTTTAAGCAGAGATTTCTAATATCGGCTACAGATAGATATGGAAATATTGTAGGTGGCTCTCATAAGATAAGGGTATCGACAATGGCAGACTTCAGAGATAGAGATGGTAGGGGAAGAGAGATACTCTTTGGAGAGGAGAGTGGCATAGAGAGGGAGTTGATTGCTGACTCTACTACCAATAGAGCAGTCTTTAAAGTTGATAGGGAGCTATTTAATGGTATCAATCCAGAGAGAGACTTTCTACTCCTATTTGGAGATGTTAAGGCGAGTGAGGCTCTAGGTAGATGGGATATTGAGCCATACAGCTCTGGAGATACTTTAAATTTGAGGGATAGCTACTATGGAGATAGCCATAAGGGGTTAGGTTTTGCTGTAGGTCACAACTATATTATAGATAATTGCAGTGGCTACTATAGGGAGTGGAGGGTTAAGGTTGACTCAAAAAATGGTATATATGAGCTAAATGGAGATGGAGAGAGCTTTGTTGAGCTGAAGTTTCCACCATACCTTATAGGTAAGAGGGTAGCTTTAGGGGTAAACTTAATAGGTGAGAAGAGAGTTGGAGAGGTTCACTTTGAGAGGCTCAACTATCGGGTTAAGAGACCTAAGACTATAGATATTGAGAGGAATAGTAGTGAGACTATGAAGATTACCCATCTATTTGAGCTAGATTTAGCAGAAGATGAGAATATATATATCTATAATGTAGATGTTAACTGCTCCATAGAGCTGGATAATGTGGAGATATTATCAATTGAGAAGAGTAGTAGAGTAGATGGGTATGGTGATTGTGGAGAGTTTGGGGAGAGAGCCTTTATAAGATTGGAGGTGAAGTTGATAGATTTAAATAGCTCAGGCTCAATAGATTTTAGGGATTGTCACATATCCCCATTTGATAAATTTTAGAGAGGGGTGATACTGATGGATTTAGATATAGTTAGAGAGGAGAGGTTGAGGTGTATCAACTGGAAAGATATTAAACCTAGATGGGAGATGATATCCAAACTTCCAAAAATGAATGATATTGAGGTTAAACTTGGAAGTAGCATTGAGATACGTTCCAATACCATAAGTAGAAGGGAGGTTGAGTATATAAAGGGTGTGGCAGAGGCTCTAATACCTTGGAGAAAAGGGCCATTTAGACTCTTCGATACCATATTTATAGATAGTGAGTGGAGAAGCTATATGAAGTACTCACTAATTGAGAAACATCTAGATATAGAGGGTAAGGTTGTGGGGGATATAGGGTGTAACAATGGTTACTATCTATTTAGAATGTTGGATAAGGGGGCTAAAGAGCTTATCGGTTTTGACCCATTTCCACTATACTATTGCCAATTTAAGTTTATAGACCACTTTATAAATAGTAAAATCAGATATGAACTGCTTGGTGTTGAACATATTCAATATTATGAGCATAGGTTTGACACCCTATTGTGTCTAGGTGTTCTATACCACAGAAAAGACCCTATAGGAGCATTGAAGTCTCTCTACAGAGGGTTAAACTATGGTGGAGTTCTAATTTTAGATACATTTATGATTGATGGAGATGGTGAGCTATCTTTAACCCCTAGAGATAGATATTCAAAGATTCCAAACATATACTTTATACCCACAGTTAAGGCTTTAGAGAATTGGTGCTTTAGAGCAGGATTTCGAGATATAGAGGTGATTGATATTGTCAAAACTGATGTGAATGAGCAGAGAAAAACCGATTGGATAGATACGGAATCTTTAAATAATTTTCTAGATAGTTCAGATTCAACTAAGACTGTAGAG
>JAADDP010000129.1 GCA_013153825.1 Campylobacterota bacterium | reverse complement strand
CATCTTTAGATGTTGTAAGTGAGTGGTAGTTTGCAATAAATGTGAATAGCTCTCCACTCTCTTGAAGCTCAACCATCGGTCTCATCGCCCCGAAGTAGTTTCCAATATGAAGTTTTCCAGAAGCCTGAATTCCTGTTAATATACGCATATTTTAAATCCCAAAAAAGTAGTTATTTTTGGTGCAATTATATCTAAATTTTTAGATTTTTTTGGGATTTAGAAGAGGTCTCTCCTCCAGCAGATTACGCCACAGGTTACTATTGCTCCACTCAGACTCTATCTGTTTTGAGAAAACTATCCTACTAAGCTCTATATCCCCCATTCTTCTATTACAGGCATCGCTTCTAAAACATTGAGCATAGCCAGTATCGGTCTCATGTACAATTACACTATTTAGGGTCACATCCCTCTCCCCATTTACCATTACGGTACATCTCAATATTCTATCTATAATTATAAAAAACACCCTAGAGAACTGCTCGGCAGATGGGCTTACAGGTAGCTCTATCCACCTTAAGGAGTGCCTCTTCATATCCTCTATATACCCCTTATCATCTTCGCTCCATAGTGTGATGGCGTGGTCAAAGCTATCCAACATCTCTTTAATATAGAGCTTTGTTAAGCCAAAGTCATATACCATCTGACCATTATCCAGATAGTTCGATTCTAGTAGAACCTCAACCTTATATGAGTGTCCATGTAGATTTCTACTACATCTAAGGGTTGAACACTCTCTCACAATATGTGCATTCTCAAACTTAAAAAGTTTTCTAATTATCAAATTTATACTCCTTGAGTTGTATCAAAAATTCTAATATGTAACCTATCGCTATAGTTAAAGCCATTCTCTATACAGAAGTTGAATAGATTCTTGTCATTATGCTCTATAGCTATACGGCTCTCCCCAAGAGGCATACAGTATATCTGCTGGTTCTCATAGCCATAGGTCACCGTCTCTATCTCCTCGAGAGCAGTCGTATCCACAAGCTCTTTAGGTATTGTAAACTTAAAAAAGCTCTCTTTTGCCGAGGATACAATCCTCTCAATAGCCTTTAGGTTAACCCTCTTTCTAAATGGCTCTCCTGAGTTACTAAGCTTAATTGATAGTGCAAATATGGCATCTCTATAGGCGGGATATCTATCGAAATCTATCTCAATAGTCCCATTTGTCTCAAATGTTATCGATATACCCCTCTCGACGAGTAACTCAATAACTCTATAGAAGACCTCATCGCTATGGTATAGTAGAGGCTCTCCTCCGGTAATGACAACATCTGGTATGTAACCGAGCCTCTCAAATCTACTCTCCATATTTGATATGAGGGAATTGGCATCTGTAACCCTCAACCAACCTCCACTAAAATCTCTATCTACAGCGAAGTATGTATCACACCCTAAACGGTTGAGAGCTCCTACCCTATATTCTGTTCCAAAACCTGCACATGATAGGTTACACCCCCCTGTCCTCAAAAAGTATGATGGAGAACCTGCATATCTCCCCTCGCCCTGAATAGATAGGAACTGCTCTACTAGATAAAACAACCTCTACCCTCCAGTCTCATAGAAGGCTCTAGCAGATATATCATCTATAGACTCATCGACTCTCCACCTATTCTCTTTAGGCTTATCTCTCAAGACTGCTCTCAAAACCTCACTTGCACCATCTATATCTCCACTCTTTACAGCCTTGGCTATACTTTGAGCCTCATCGAAATAGAGGCATGGGATTAAGAATCCTTCGGCTGTAAGTCTTATTCTGTTACAGCTTTCACAAAAATCATGCTTATGGGGGTCTATAAGTCCAAACTCATACCCATCATCTGTTCTGTAGTTAAATGATGGACTAGCTCCCTCTCTCCCTAGAGCATTTATCCTATAGCTCTCTTTTATCTTCGCTAAAATCTCCTTACCATGCATACCTTTAAGTGAGTCAACTGCATGGCGATTCTCCATATACTCTATATATCTCACCTTTATATCTCTGGCCTTGCAGTACTCCATTATATCTATAATTTCACCATCATTAATACCTTTGAGTGGAACCATATTTATCTTGACACCGAGTCCAACCTCTAAGGCCATATCTATACCCTTGAGAACTCTATCTAAAACATCCTTCTGTGCAATTTTATGAGCTACTTCAGGCTTTAAGCTATCTAGTGAGATATTTAACCTTTTGAGTCCAGCCCTCTTTAACCTCTCTGCCACTGTATCAAGTAGATACCCATTTGTTGTGATTGCTAGATCTATATCGCTACTATAGTTATGTATCATAGAGATAAATCTATCTAAATCATCTCTCAATAGAGGCTCTCCTCCAGTAATTCTAATCTTGTTAACCCCCTCATCTATAGCCACCTTTATAAATAAAAATAGCTCTTTAAAAGAGAGGAGCTTCTCCTTTGGAGTCCAAGAGAATGGCTTTTCAGGCATACAGTATTGGCATCTAAAGTTACACCTCTCTGTCACCGATACTCTAAGGTAGTTTACAACTCGTCCATGTCCATCTATTAACATAACTATCCATTTATAAAATTTTTACTTAGAGTATCATAATATTTTTTAAAACTTATCTATAAAACTTGCCACTTGGCACTCATTAAATATAAAACTTCCAGACGCACCTATATCCTCCAGCTCCAGTCTCAAATCCCAAAATGCAATCTCTCCATTCTCATTACCACATTGAGATACATTTTCTATATGCTTGTTCTGCTTAAATGTTAATATTCTTATATTATTTAATCTGTAGTCACATACAACCTTTGCATTCTTAACATAAAATCTATCGTCACTCCCCGTATCTATCTCAAATGGGATAAATATATCAATCGGCTCACTACTGTTTGCATCTATCTTTATGGACTCTGGAGTCTTAATCCCCTTAAAGTTGTGGAGAGTTTCAAAGTGAACCTCTCCACTCCTCTTCTCTCTACCTGAGAAGTTTACAGCTAGAGCTATCTTCTTACCAACCATATATGCAGGAAATTTCAATGTAACATATGTCTTACCCCTCTCATCAAGCTGATAGATGCCATCTGTAGAGTCTATCTCCAGCTCCCACTCTTTAGACTCACTACTACATATCTCACTATAGTAGTTGTGTCCAACTGCAAAACCTAAATTTGTATGGCTCTCTCCATAGTAGCTATCGACCAACTTCATACCTGAACTATCTATATCATAGCTATCTATATCCCACTTTCCTAGAGCCTCTCCACTCTTTACATCCCCAAATAGAAATAGGAAATCCCTTACAGGGTCTATATTTGAGAGGATTGGGCTATTTACTCTAAACTCAGCCTCATGGTTCTCCTTATCAGCCACTATACTCCCCTTTATAGAGCTATATTTTCCAAAGAGTAGCCTCTCTCCACTACTACTCTTAACAAAGTCGGCCATCGCCGATACATTTATCTTGGAGGCTATATTTACAATATTATTATACTTGTCTGAAGCAGATATTAGAAACTTCTGCTCAAACCATTTTGTATCATAGTTATATTGTGTCCCTGCACTATTGATTGAGAATGCCATCGGCTCTCCAGATAGGATTGTGAGAGATAGAGTCCTATTTAAGTCATACAGCTCCCCCCTATTGTTTGTGTAGTTTGCATTAACTTTTAAATCGGCAAGACCAGACTTATTATATGTCTGAACATATATATCTATATCATTCATATTCTCAAAGGAGGCACTATCCAGAGCCTCTCCTCCATTTGTCTCATAGTTATTTGGGTCTATAATCTTAATTTTTGATGGGTCTGTTGTAAATATCTCAATCTTGTGGATTCTCTCTGGAATTACACTCCTATTGCTATCTAAATTTACAAGTGCAAGTTTATACCTCTTTCTACTATTTAACCCAATCTTAGCCTCATTATCTTGAGCTTTTAGAATTACACCATAGTCAAATATGGATACTATATCCTCATGAGTGATATTCCCATCAATCTCTATAGGGAGACTATTTGATTTATATATCGCCGAGTTTTTAGTTCCACTAAATGTCAACTCGACATCTGAACTCATCGTAAAACTGGTCGGTAGGCAGGGCTTCAGAAACTCTGCCCTATATCCAATCTTCTCCCTCTCTCCCCTCTCTGTAAACTTTAGAAAGTCGTGGCTTATTGTCTCTCTCTCTATCCTGCATGAGTTTAAATCTAGGGCTATTTTTGAGAGCTCCACATCGATATTATCTGAATACTCATTCTGTATATAGAACTCCATATAGAACTCTTTATGCTCGGCATCTATTAGGCTCTTATTGGGGTATAGTGTAAACTTCTCGTCAACATCTACACTGCTCTTAATATTCCCACCTCCACAGCTATTGAAAATAAATATTAAAAGTGTATATATCAAATATCTCATAGTTATCCTTATATTAGTATAGGTAGTTTACAGCAAATATGAAGCTTCCGATATCATCGACCTTATCTATATCAGATACTGAGTATCTATATCCAAAGTCAAAATCGACCTGCTGTAGGACATTTAATACAACTCCAGCCTCTCCCCCGTAGAGGTAACCACTATCCTCCACATTTGAGTTTGAATCCTCATATCTCAACCAGCCTATATGTGCACCCAAGTAGGGTTTAAATATGATACTATCGCTCTCATAGAGGCTACTCCAGATAAACCTATCGAAGCTTAAGAAGCCTCCAGAATATTTTTGACTCTTTTTGTTAAAGTTGTGTCCAGAGATGGTGGTTCTCCACTTCTCGTTCTGGGCTCCAAATCTAAACCCAAACTCAACTCCAGTGGCTGAGCTTGGAACCCCTATAACATTTCTAGATTGAACCTCTCCATATCCAGTCTCTATCCCTATAAATCTCTCTGAACTGAACTTCTCCTTGCCAAAGAGGGCTATTGTCATAAAGATGGTAAATATAAAGGTTACTCTTTTTATCATTTTTAATCCTTTTATCCAAAAATAGTCTAAATATCTTTAATATAATTTTAAATATTACTCTAATTACTTTTACATAATACTTAAAATATTTTTAAAAAAAATATTTAGATAGAGGCGACTTTTCAACTTTTTTAAATTTTTTCTACTATAATTAAAACTAAAAAGGGTTTATATGAACTATCCAAAATTTTTCGACGATATAGAGCCAATTAGGCTAAAAGATGAGCTATCAAACTTTCTTGGTACATTTGAAGATGGTGTTATTGAGTTCTCATATCTAGATGTTGTAAAGAGTGCAGGACATAGCTGTCCAACGGTAGCAGGGGCATATCTTGCCACAAGAGAGGCACTAAAGAGGCTATATGGAGATGAGCTTCCAGAGAGGGGGGCTATTAGAGTAGATTTTAGAGGCTCTCAAACAGAGGGTGTAGTTGGGGTGATTGCTCAAGTTATCACAAATATTACAGGGGCTACAACAGATTTTGGATTTAAGGGTATTAATGGAAACTTCAATAGAACAAATCTGCTATTCTTTAACCAAGAGATACCATCTGAGATAAAATTTACAAGGCTAGATAGTGGGGAGTCTGTTATGGTTGACTATAACCCACAAGATATAAAGGCGAACCCTAGACAGCCTCAACTCTTTCAGAAGATTATGCAAGGATTAGCTACGGCTGATGAGGTTAAGGAGTTTGGAGAGTTGTGGCAGAGTAGGGTTGAGAAGATTTTTCAGAATGTAGATAGCGTTTTAACAATTAGTTGATTAGTGTCAATCTTGTTATAAGTTAGTATAAATATAATAATAAAAAATTTTAATAGGAGATATTATGTCTGAAATAAAACAGGAGATAGCAGTTGATGGGGCTACAGTCCCTTTCTATACATATAAAGATGGAGATGTGGAGTATTTTGAGTTTGATACATCTAGATGTGGGCCTCCAGAGCCGATGGTAAATGCTATGGCTGGGTTGAAGCTAGTTACAGATAGTGGTAAAAAGCTTGTGATGATAAACCATAAGAAGCCTATGGGGTTACTAAATAAGATAGGGGAGAATTTTGATATTGAGGTTGAAAACCTAGCAGATGGTAGGGTAAAGCTTCTATTCTCATTTAAAGATGGAAAGAGTCAAGAGGCAGATTTGACTCAGACAAGTTGCCACGGATAGAGAGGGATGTTTGCAGTATCTAAAGATTATGCACCACCTCTAAAACTGATTGCCCCATTCTTTCAGGTTGGGGTAATCTTCTACCTAATATCTACAATCTTACTCTTTAAATATAGTAGTAGCTTCTCATACCTGCAGATGGATATAGCTGGATGGATACATCTGTTTCTACTTGGGTTTGTTATGGTTGTTATATTTGGGGCTATGGCTCAACTAATCCCTGTAGTTTTGGAGGTTGGACACGCTATTGTTGACCTATACTATGTGATACTCCCTCTGCTCTCTATTGGAACAGTTGTAATGGTGGTTGGCTTTCTATATAACCCTGCCATAATATCCTATGGGGGGCTTATGGTGTTAATCTCAATGGTCATATTTGCACTAGAGGCGTTTGCAACTCTAAAGAGTAGTCAGATTGGGACAATTACTGTCCAGACGGTAGCAATTAGCAATACATTTCTACTTATTGGGATAGTTACAGGATTTGTGATTGCCTTGAGTTTTAGTGGTGCTACAGATGTGGATATATCGGATATATTGAAGGCTCACCTATTTAGTGTGCTTGGTGGCTTTGTGCTACTTACCATAATGGGGATATCTCTAACACTTCTACCTATGTTCTCTTTGGCACATGGATTTGATGATAAGCCAATTAAGATTGGGTTCTATCTTGTTACCATAGGCGTAGCCACAATATTTTTGAGTTCAATATTTGGGGTTGAGGAGTATATCTCCTATCTTCTAATATTTGCAGGGGCAACTTTCTATCTATATCAGGTCTATATAATATATGAGTTGAGAGTTAGAAAGGAGCTTGACATATGGTTAAAGTCTATGATATTTGGGTTTATCTCACTATTTATATCTTTGACTCTTGGGACGATATCTCTTTTGCCAAATAGTCCAGAGGGGATTTTACACTCCTCCATGTGGTTCTTTATATTGGGCTTTATTGGATTTTTAATAAATGGACACCTATATAAGATAGTTCCATTTTTGGTATGGTTTGAGAGGTTCTCTCCACTTGTTGGAAAGAGAAGAGTTCCAATGTTGCATGAGATGTATCCAAAGGGTCAAGCTGAATTTATGTTCTGGAGTAGTAGTATTGGAGTTGTGCTTGGTGGTGTAGGGCTACTATTAGAGAGTGACTTTATATTTAAGTGGGGTGTATCTCTATTGGTAGTTGGTGCTATATTTCTATTTACCTCAATGGTAAAGATGTTATCTTATGGAAAGGGTGAAGATGTGTAAAATAGGAAAAGATGATGCCTATAAGGCGATATCAAAGGTGATTGACCCAGAGGTTGGATTTAATTTAGTTGAGATGGGTCTAATATATGATACTATAATTGATGAGAATTGCAATGTAAAAGTTGTAATGACTCTATCTACTAGAGGATGCCCTCTACACCAGATGATTACCCAGTGGGTAAAGGAGGCTGTAGAGACTCTTGATGGCGTTGGAGATGTTGAGGTTGAGGTTGTGTGGGAACCTGCATGGAATATCTCAATGGCAGACGATAATGTTAAGAGAGCTTTAGGGGCTTTATAGAATTTTACTTAAGGAGGTTCTGAGATGAGAGGTTTATTTAAAGTTATATTGGCTGTTTCACTATTTAGCTCAATAGCTATCTCAAATCAAAATTTTGATACCAGAAGAGGGGAGATAATAGATAGGATAGATAGTAGAATCTCACTTCTAAATAGGCTCAAGAGGTGTGTCCAAAATGCAGAGAGTGGAGATGAGCTGAAGGTGTGTAGAAGAGAGCATAAGAGTGCCCTCAGCAGATTGAAGGCTGAATATAAAAATAGCCACAAATAGTTCACTATATTTTGTTAGATTATCCTTAAAAATATAGTTAAAAGGATAATCTATGAAAACTTTTATAAAAGCCACTCTAGTGCTATCGATAGCACTCTCAACCTCAACAGCTAAGAGTAGAGGTGGAGGAGATAAGATAGTTAAGAACTTTGATAGGAAAATGAAGCTATTTAAGAAGCTTAAGAGGAGAGTATCGAAGTATAAGAGGGTTATAGAGGCTAAAAAGAGGTAGTTAAAATATGAGGTATCCTAGATTGATACCATAGTATGATTGGTCAAATATATCCATACTTCTACTATAGTTTAGTGAGATATTTAATATATTTTCACCCAAAATCTTCTTTGAGATTCCAAATGTAAAATTTGCCCCCAATCTATTTAAATTATTATATGAGAGGCTAAGAGTTCCAAATGGTCTAAACCCTCTATTTATAGTATCCCTGCTCATCTCTCCAATGGATATGGATGAGCCGACCTCAATAAGCTCCCTATTAAATCCACTCTCAACATCTCTAAATCTACTTATGAGAAGGTATGCACCAACTTTAATATCTGGATATGCTACTCTTAAGATGTAGTTTCCATATAACTTTATACTCCTATAGTCACCCATATTCTTGCCATCATGACTGCTATACTTAGCCCCCTCTGCTGTGAGACCAACAGATACCCTATTTCCAAACCTATGGTTAATGTCAACCTCAATAGAGTCCTGAATACCAACCATCCTAAGTTGATTACTCTGGGTCGTCTTGGCTCTTCTCTCAATCTCAATATTTAACTCTGTCGCCTTAAATCTATAGTTTAAATCCAATATTGAACTCCAGAAGCTATGGTCTCCTCTCTTATGTTTTGCTACCTGAAAGCTCCAATTTAGATTCTTGTATCTACTCTCCACCTCAAGTCCCATTTTTAAATCTAAATAATCGCCCCTACCACTCAATATATATCTATACTGCTCTATAAATGGGGATATATCTATATTTTTATAGAGATGCCATCTATAGCTCAATCTACTCTCCACCTCAAATAGGCTATCGGATAGCTTTATATATTTTGTCTCAAACCTCCCCCTAGGAAACTCCTGCTCAATTAAATTCTTATATATCTTATATATATCCACATCTCTGCTATTATCCTCCATACCTTTAAATGCTAGAGTCTCTGCATCCCTTATAGAGCCTATATCTCTAGTGGCTATAACCCTATCTCTAAATGGGAGTGTATCCACCCCTCTCAATGCTCTTCTCTTCATCTCACTGTCACCAATACCCATTGCTAGATATAGCTCAAGCCAATCAACATCTACACCATATCTATCTCTCAACCTCTTTACAGCCTCTATAGATTTAAAGTGGCTTTTAGCACCAATGAGAATATCTGCAAACTCTCTATCTGTGAAGAGAGAGCTATATTTTTTAAAGTAGTATCTCTTTCTCTCCTGCGGGGTGATATAGATATTTACAAACCTAAGATATAGAGATATAAAGTCTCTATCTCTATGAAGCTCTGGAGAGCTTTTAAGTAGCCTATTGAACTCTTTAAAAACCTCAGCTCTGACCCTCTCTGCCCCTCTCTTTCTATCCTGAAGCTCAAGTATATCACTATATACAATCTTATACTTCAAATTGCTACTATCTCTCTCCAGTAGAGGCTTCAACCACCTTAGAGCTAAGTCACTCTTCTGGTACTGTAGTGCTACTACAACGGCTGGAAACCCTACAGCCTCTCTAAGTTCTCTACTCTTCCTAAGAACTCTTAAGCTCCTCTTTAACGGTTTATAGAGTCTATTATCCAACATAAACCATAAGTATGCTTGGTAGGCTCTAGCATCACCCCTATACCTCTTCAATATCCTCTTAAATAGCTTAACTCCTCTATCAATCTCTCCCCTCTTGGAGTAGTAGTTTACCAAGAGTAGATTGTAGTCCAGACTCCTATTTAGGATGCCCCTCTCCTCTTTAGATATGGATGAGATAAATCTCTGAAACCCCTTGAGGTTACCACTATTAATATATAGATTTAGAAGCTCAATAGCGTAAGATGGCTCTTTAGATTTAGTAAATCCTCTACGGTATATCGACTCAACTCCTCTCCCTCCATTAAAGTTGATATCCAACTTTGCCAACTTGTGGTATAGGGCTATATCGAGATTTCCTCGCCTCTCCAGCTTCAACAGGATGCTATATAGATATCTATACTTCTTGAGTATTGTTGCCAAATCTACTATCTCTTGATATAGTTTAAAGTTGAAACCTCTCTCCCTCCCCTCAATCTCTTTTAGTAGATTGAAAGCCTCTCTAAATCTCCTCATCGCTATAAGTCTATCTGCACTCAATCTATATAGCTCCCTATTAAAGCCATATCTATCTCTATATAGATAAAATGTATCAATGCCCAATCTATAGCTACCACTCCTATATGCAAATAGGATTAGCTCTCTCAAGATATCCCCTCTGAGATACCTCTTGTATAGCTCTCTATAGTATTTTAACCCCCCATCAACATCTCCAATATATTGGAAATATTCAGATACCTTAGATATATTTGAGAAGTTCCCCCCATTTAGCTGAGCCTTGTAGAGTCTTCCAATGAGCCTATAGTCTCTCTCCAAGCTTAGATTTTTTAATAGATACTCCCTATATCTATCTGAGCCATACAGCCCCATCCCCTTAATATTTAGAGCCTTAACCCTATCCATCTCCCCCTGCCAAGTTGCCAACTTAATCGCCTCATCCAACCACTCTTGACTCTTAAATTTACCCTCTCCATAGAGGGCTATAGATAGTGCCGTCTCTAAATCTCCACTATAGGAGAGGCTCTTAACCATCAACCTTAAACTCTTCTGGTCTAAGATATCCCTATGGCTATGAAAGAGCCTCCTAGCATATATCGCCCCCCCCTCTATATCTTCAACCTTAAGTAGACTGCTCAAAATATAGCCGATTGATTCGCTATCCAATCTAATATTTGAGATATATAGCTCTATTAGACCTCTAATATCACTACCACCCTTTAGAGATGATATGTATAGTGCAAGTTCAAAATATTTTCTATCCCTACTCTCAATGAATAGATTTTTTGATATCTCCATAGCCCTATCATACTCCCCCTTATCAATTAGAGAGTATATAATACCCTCCTTCAACTCAATATCAGCCTCCCCATATGATGCCAAATCTATCAGATACTCCATAGCCTCATCCCTATAGCCGAGACTCAATGCTAAGTTGTATAGCTCCTGTTTAAGTTGAAAGTTTAGAAGGGTAGGCTCATTCTCCATCAGCCCCTTCAGGGATAGATACTTAAGCTTTGGAAAATCAAGCTGTTGAGACTCCCCAAGAAAGTAGAGGTAATCCTTATCATCTCTCTGAAATCTATAGTATCTATATAGCTTATCTTTAAGCCTATCTAGAAGTTCTGAACTATTTGTATCAAAATATCTCTCTTTTAGAAGCTGATACTCTATCTTATATACCCTTGATAGTATCTCTCTATCTAGAGTTGAACGCTCAATATCTCTGATAAGTTTAAAAGCCTTATCCACTCTATCTGCCCTATTGTAGTTTTCCAGTAGCATCAGCTTCAACCTAATATTATCTGGATAGTAT
>JAADDP010000156.1 GCA_013153825.1 Campylobacterota bacterium | reverse complement strand
TAGAATAGATTAGCGTTCTTATCTATCCACTTAAAGTACTCTATAATATCTTTAATCTGCTCATCGCTCATACCTTGGTCTGGCATTCTAAGATTAAAGTAGTCAATCATACTCTTAACATATGGGTCGTCATATTTGCTTTTTGGGTCTTTAATAAAGTCAGCAACCCACTTTTCTGCATCTTCATGTCTCTGGAGAACTCCAGTTAGGTCTGGGCCTGAACTAACTTTACCCACAACATGGCAACCACCACAGCCACCCTCATTAAACGCCTCTTCTCCTCTCTTAGCTGAGTCGCTCATTGGGGTAGCTACTTTTCTAATTAGAAGGTCTCTTGCTCTAATTCCAACATCTGCAGTCTTAACCATATATTGCCAAATCATATTCTCAAACAAAATAGCCTTATCTACATCTCCAGCCTTATACGCCTCATCTGCCTTCTTCTTCTGCTCTGGAATCTTTCCATACTGGTCTAGAGCATCCTCTACAAGCTGTTTTACAACTGGATACTTCTCATAGTGGTTCTCTTTTAGGAATTTTACAACACTTTGAATTACCTTATCTGTTGCATCATTTGTAGCTACAATCTGCTTATACTCTTTTTCTAGCTCCTCTTTACTCATCTTAGCCATCTTGAGCTTCTTAGCAGACTCATACTTCTTATCTGGGTCTTTAACAAGTAGATAACCCATCATCTCTAGGTGAAGTGCTGAACAGAACTCAGTACAGTAGTATGGGAATACCCCTTCCATGTCAGCTTTAAATGTAACAGCTACCGTCTTACCTGGCTCTAGTGATGTGTGAACATTATATAGGTCGATTGTAAATCCGTGAGTCTCATCCTCTGCTCTCTCTAGGTTTGTTAGATAGAAAGTTACAGTATCTCCCTTATTTACAGTTACATGCTCTGGGTTGATATGGCTTCTTACAACTGTCCCATACACATAGACATGGTCACCATCTCTTACAATCTTCTCCTGTCCTGCTAGGGTCTTTCCTACATGGGTCTCACCTGTAAATGCACTAGTTCCCATCTTATATCTTACATGTGGGTGGAGCTTATCAACTCTAATTGCTACTGCTTGGTGTGGTTCACCTAGAGGGATTGGCATATCATATAGAAGTTGCATCTTCTTTCCACTAACATCAATTAGCTGGTGGTTTTGTGGATGTAGAGGTCCAATATTGTTAAATCTATCAATTGCTAACTTATTTAGAGCGATGATATACTCGCCTTGTGGGTCTTCAGATTTTCCTTCCATTCCACATAGGTGACCAATATTGTAGTTTACATTCTGTCTATCCTCAACCTTACATGTTAGATAATCCCATCTGACAACTTGGCTATCAACATATAGTGAGGTGTAAATCTCCCCATTTTTCCACTTCTTCCCAAACTGATTGTGTAGAGGTCCTAAGCCCAACTCTGCTTGGCAGTGCATAGCCTTTTTCATATCTAAAATTGGGATACCATATGGGTCTTTTCCTGCAAAATCCTTCTTCTTAATTAAATCTTGTATCTTCTCCCAGCTATATACTGTTGCGTGTGTATCTAGCTTTCCACAAACTACGATATACTTTCCATCTGGGCTAACATCAACACCGTGTGGAGATTTTGGCTCTGGAATTAGGAATATTGCACCGTTTTTAACTGCCACATCAATAGGAATAACCCTATGTCCATTTACAATCTTTACATTTTTATCATCTTTTGCCAACTCTGCTAACTTCTTCCAGTTATATACATGTAGGAAGTCGGTATCATTTCTAGAGCATCCAGCCTCAAATGGTGGTAGCCCCTTCTCAATTCCACCTGTATATAGCTCTGAGTTGAAGCTATTTGTAAATCCCCAACCATAACTCGCCTCTTTTCCTGCATCACTTAAATCCTGCATATATGGAGGTAGCTCTAGTGTAAATGATTTTTCTGGAAGAATTCTCCCCTTGTCATGGTCAAACTTCCAGATAGTAACCCCACCTCTATATGTCTCTGCAAAATCTTCCATCGGGTGGTAGTTGTTATCTAGTGGAGCTCCATATTGACAAGCCTCTATAATATACTCACTATTTGGGGTAAAAAATGCCCCTCCATGGTCAGATTTAAATACAGGGTTTACCACAATCTGCTTTGTAACAAAGTCGCTCAAATCTATTACAGCAATTCTTGGGTTAGCCTTATCATTAATTACCAACCACTTCCCATCATACTTTCCATTAGTCTCCGATAGCCCTGGGTGGTGGGTATCTCCCCAAGTTATCTGCTTTCCTCTAATTTTTCCCTCTGCTAAAATCTTCTTGGTATCATCATCATACCCCCAACCCTGCCAAGGCTCTGGAGTAAAGACACCAATATATTTTAAAATTCTCATAGATGGAACACCATATACCATAACCTGCCCAGACTGTCCACCTGAACTAAATACGATATACTTATCTCTTCCACCACTAGGGGTATATGTCTTAGCTGCAGCTAGGATATCTTGCTGAGTAAGCCCCCTCTCCTTCATAACCTTCTCTAACTCCGACTCTGCCGAAGCGATAGAGACCGTTGTCAATGCACCAATGGCTATTAGAGATAGCCTTTTAAAAATGCTCTTCATAAATACCTACCTATCTGTTTTAAATGCAAATCGCACTATATAATTCTAATAGAAAAAGCTACAACTTTTATTGATTTATATTAAGTTTTTTTAAGAAAATCTTTAGATATAATCCCAAACTTTTAAACCTTAAAGAGGAAATATAATGAAACAGTTAAATGTATATTATGATAGAGATTGCAATCTAGATTTAATCAAATCTAAAAGAGTAGCCATGATAGGATTTGGTTCTCAAGGACATGCACATGCAGAGAATTTAAGAGATAGTGGAGTAGATGTTGTTGTTGGACTAAAAAAGGGTGGAAGCTCTTGGGGAAAGGCTGAAGCTAAAGGGTTTGAGGTTTTAGAGGTTGCAGATGCTGTAAAGGGTGCTGATGTTGTGGTAATTCTATTGCCAGATGAGATACAAAAAGAGGTTTATGAGAGTGAGATTGAGCCAAGTCTAAAAGAGGGAGCTACAATATCTTTTGGTCACGGTTTCTCTATCCACTATGGGAGAATTCAACCAAGAGCTGATATTAATGTGATGATGGTAGCACCAAAAGCTCCAGGTCACACAGTTAGAAGTGAGTTTGTAAAGGGTGGAGGAATTCCAGACTTAGTAGCAGTAGCACAAGACCCATCAGGAGAGACTCTAGAGCTTGCAAAATCTTACGCTAGTGCAATTGGTGGTGGAAGAACAGGAATTATAGAGACAACTTTTAAAGATGAGACTGAAACTGACCTATTTGGAGAGCAGGCAGTTTTATGTGGTGGGGTTAGTGCATTAATCCAAGCAGGATTTGAGACCCTAATTGAAGCAGGTTATCCAGCAGAGATGGCATATTTTGAGTGTCTCCATGAGATGAAACTGATTGTAGATTTAATCTTTGAGGGTGGAATTGCAGATATGAGATACTCAATCTCCAATACAGCCGAGTATGGGGATATGGTAAGTGGTCCTAGAGTTATCAATGAGGAGTCTAAAAAGGCTATGAGAGAGATTTTAAAAGAGATACAGAATGGAAAATTTGCTAAAGATTTCATCTTAGAGGGACAAGCAGGTTATCCAAGAATGAATGCAGAGAGAAACAACCTAAAAAACCACCCAATTGAGCAGACAGGAAGAAGACTAAGAGAGATGATGCCTTGGATTAAGGCAAATAAGATTGTAAATCAAGACGAGAACTAAAAGCTACTCTTAACCCTCAACCACCTCTTGGTGGTTCCCCTCCTCAATATCAAAAATTTTAAGATATAATGCTTCTCCATTAAAACTAATAGGAGATTTTAAGATGATAAAAGAGTATAAAGATATATTTATAGCTATTATAATTGCTCTAATTCTTTTTGGATTAGCATATACAATATTTGATATTAGACAGTCTATACTGGTTGGAACTGTGGCATTTTTAGTGACACTCTGGACAAATGAGGCTCTCCCACTTGGGGTTGTCTCAATTTTACCTATAATTTTATTTCCCACTTTTGGAATACTTGATATAGATGAGACCACAAAAAATTACTCAAAATCTATCATTTTTCTATTTTTGGGTGGCTTTATGTTGGCAATTGCAATTGAGAAGACTAGACTACATGAGTATTTTTCAAATAGGCTCTTGAGCCTCTTCCCAAAGACACCAACTGGTGTTATATACGCCTTAGCTATCACATCAGCCCTACTTAGCTCAATCCTATCAAATACCACAATTACACTTCTGCTTATGCCAATTGCACTATTTCTAAGTGAAAATATTAGACTTAAGATTAGATTTCTACTAGCTACTGCATATGGGGCTAGTATAGGGGGAATTCTTACCCCTATTGGGACAGCTCCAAATCTTATTCTGCTAGGGTTTCTAGAGGACAAAGGTTTTCCCCTAGTAGATTTTGGGAAGTGGGTATATATGATGTCCCCTATTGTGGCTATTATGTTGCTTGTAGTGCCATTTATTATCTCATTTGGTGTTAGGGGTGAGAGTGTTGGAGATATAGGTTCAAATAGCATAGAGTTGAATGGAACACAAAAGAGGCTATATTTAATAATGGGGCTTCTAGCTCTACTTTTAATAGTCAACACATTCTCAAAACAGATGTTTGGGTTTGCCCTAAATGAGAAACTTGTTCTACTTGGTTTTGGTCTATTGATGTTTATGCCAAAAGTTGGATTTTTGGATTGGGAGGATACTAGAGATATACCTTATGAGATAATTTTCCTGTTTGGAGCAGGATTTAGTATAGCTCTAGCATTCACAAAAACTGGATTGGCATCGGAGATAGCAAACACTCTATCATCTATGGCATCTCTACATATATTTTTAATATTTATTCTAGTATCGGCATTTGTGGCATTCTCTACAGAGGTTACAAGCAATACAGCATTGACATCAATTGCAATTCCAATATTTTATGATTTTGCAAAGGAGATGCCATCTCAAGATGGTATGTTTATATTAATGGTGGCAACTGTTAGTGCAAGTTACGCCTTTATGTTGCCAATTGCCACCCCTCCAAATGCTATTGTTATGAGTTCTAGAGTTATTCCAATATCCCATATGGCAAAGGTTGGTTTTTGGATAAATATTATAGGAGTTGTAACTCTATCTAGTATCGCCTATTATCTATGGGGGAGAATGGTTTAATGGATATTGAACTACTGGAATGGCATATAGATAGATTAGATAGTATGAGGAGATATCCGAAGGAGTTATACTATATTGGAGATATAAATCTCCTAAATAGACCAACAGTCTCAATTGTAGGCTCTAGAAGACCGTTAGCCTATGTTAAGGAGTTTACACATAAGATTGCAAAAGAGCTATCCAGCAGAGGTGTAGCCATTGTGAGTGGTGGAGCTATGGGTGTAGATGCAATTGCCCATAGTGGAGCTGGAGCTGATAATACTATACTTGTAACTGCTGGAGGGTTGGATATAATCTACCCAAAGGTCAATAGGGCTCTAATTGAAAGCATATATGGTTCAGGTCTAGCCATTAGCCAATTTAAGAGGGGTTCTACCCCCACCCCTTGGAGCTTTGTGGTTAGAAATGAGACTGTCGTGGCTCTTGGAGATATATTGATAATAACTCAAGCAGATTTAAAAAGTGGCTCTATGCGTTCAGCTGAGTTTGCTAAGGAGATGGGAAAGAGAATATACGTTCTCCCACACCGAATAAGCGATAGTCTAGGAACAAACCAACTCTTAAGGGAGGGGGTTGCAGAGCCAATACTGGATATAGATAGCTTCTGCTCACAGTTCGGAGTTATTCCAAATAGCGATGGGGTTGAGAGAGATGATTTCTTCTACTTCTGCCAAAACTACCCAACCCTTGATGAGGCTGTGGCTAAGTTTGGAGCTAGAGTCTATGAGGCTGAGCTTGAGGGGTTGATAGAGGTTGAGAATGGTATTGTGAGCTTAGCCTAATATTAACTATATCGGCTAAAAATATGATAAAATTCCTCAATTTTTAATATTTTAAGTAAAGGTTATAGATATGGATTACTATGAAATTTTAGGTATCGATAGAGGGTGTTCAGCAGGTGAGATAAAAAAGGCGTATAGGAAGTTGGCACTAAAGTACCACCCTGACAGAAATCCAGATAATAAAGAGGCTGAAGAGAAGATAAAGCTGATAAATGAGGCGTATCAGGTTCTCATAGATGAGGAGAAGAGAGCAATCTATGATAGGTATGGGAAAGAGGGGTTGAGTGGTCAGATGGGTGGATTTAGAAACCAGAATATGGATGATATTATGGATATATTTGACTCCATTTTTGGTGGTGGATTTGGAGGAGGTAGAGCCAAGAGGGAGAGAGAGTACCCTAGATACTCTCTAGATGTTGAGATGGACTATCTTCTAAAGTTCAATGAGGCCGTTTTTGGAGTTGAGAAGGATATTGAGATTAAATATAAAGTTCCATGTAATGATTGCAATGGAACTGGAGCTGAAGATGGTAAACTTGATATCTGTAGCTACTGTAAAGGTCAGGGTCAAGTTGTTATGAGACAGGGCTTTATGTCATTTACCCAAGCGTGTCCAAAGTGTAGTGGAACAGGAGAGAAGGCTAAGAGTGGATGTAAGTCCTGCTCAGGAAAAGGTTACCATGAGGAGAGAGAGTCATTCAAGATTAAAATTCCTGCTGGAATCGATACAGGAACTAGACTTAGAGTTCAGAAGAGAGGAAATCAGGGTAGAGATGGGGAGAGGGGAGACCTATATCTACTATTTAATGTGGAACATGATGAGCTATTTATCAGAGATGGTGTAGATATATATATTGAAGTCCCAGTATTCTTCACCCAGACAATCCTAGGAGATACAATCAAGATACCATCACTAGAGGGGGAGATTGACCTAGAGCTTAGGGTAGGTACGGACGATAGAGAACAGTTCATATTTGAGGATAAGGGCGTTATAGATATACGCACAGGTGTTAGAGGTAGATTGATAGCCCAAATTAAGATTATCTACCCTAAGAAGTTGACAGATGAGCAGAGAGAGCTACTATTGAAACTTCAGGAGAGTTTTGGTCTCGAGAGCAAACCTCATAAGAATAGATTTGAGGGTGTCTTTGAGAGGATAAAGAGTTGGTTTAAGAACTCCTAAATCGTATTTAACCTATTGAAGAGAGCCATGCCTAATAGGGTTGCACCGATTGAGAGTAGTAGATTTAGAGCTATATTTACTATAGCCTTTCCAAATAACCCCCTCTCTATTAGGGTTATTGTCTCCCAAGAGAATGTGGAGAATGTTGTTAATGCACCTAGAAGACCAGTAATGAGCAACCTCTTCAATGTTGTTGAGAGGTTTAGATGTTGGAAATATAGAGATAGAAACCCTATTAGGAGACTCCCCAATATATTTACACTCAATGTACCCATAGGTATTGTGGAGTTTATAACTCTATTTATATATTCAGATATCGTAAATCTTAAAACTGCACCGATAAAGCCTCCAAAACCAACCACAAAAACTATACTCACTACTGCTCCTTAATCAATCTATCCAAAATTTTCAACTCTATTTTGAGGGGGTCACCATTTAAGATTTTCATCTCCCTCATAAGATGGTCTCTAAAGAGCTTAAATAGCTCACGATATCCATCAGATACTACCAACTTACAAGATTTTCTCTCCCACCCCTCTACACTCCTATAGATATCCCTTTTAGGTGGAAATTTGGAGCTTCTCTCAATAACTGCTACCACTGTATCTATAAACCCCTTTACCCTATCGTTACATGATGCTCTACTATCAATTAGCCAATTTTTTATGATAGTTACAAAATCACTTACAGCTATAGCCTCTCTTATGGATAGATTATCATAATACTCTCTATCCCCTTTAAATTTTATACTCTGCACATTCTCATATCTACTCCCATTGAGATCCATATAGCCGACTCTCAAAGTTACAGTACCATTCCCATCAGCTACCCTCTTGAGCTTAAGTAGAACAACTCCACCCTCTGCCCCCCTCTCATCTGTAGGAGATGGGAATAGTGTATTTACCCTCATAATATCCCCTGATGCTAAATCTACCTCTGGAGAGCCATATATGGCATCAATCTCATAATCTCTACTCTCAAGCTCCAACTTTAAATCGTAAACTAGGGGTGTAACCATATAGTTAAACTCTCTATCAAGAAGCTTCTTAAACTCTTGAGAGGAGTTAACGGTAAAGTAGTTGGCCCCTCTCACCTTGGATATATACTCAACTAAATCACTATTGAAATCTACGCCAACCCCGATAAAAGTTGTATGTATATCTCTATCTGATGCACTTCTAGCCAACCCAAATAGTCTATCTCTTCTCAACTCACCACTATTTGGCATCGCATCTGTTAGGAATATAATTCTATTCTCATATTCTCCATTTGGCTCAATCTTATTAAATAGCTCTATCGCCTCCCTGTAACCTGCACTCCAATCTGTTCCACCCCTCTCCTTTAGGGCTAAAATGTGAGCCTTAATAGCATCTCTATTTGTAAATTTTAACTCTCTAAGGGGTTTTGCTCTATATGCCCTATCATCAAAAAGGACAACCCCAAATCTATCATCACCATTGAGGTGGGATAACATAGCCACAATAGACTCTGTAGCTATCTCAATCTTACTCTTTCTCTCCCCATCTAAAGCTCTTCTCCTAGAGGTATCATAATAATATCTATTGAAGTTTGCCCCCATTGAGCCGGATATATCTAGAGCAATGACCAAGTTTAACTTTTTTCTTCTAAAGTTTACCTCATTAATATTTGAGCTTAAACCTACAGATAGGAAATACTCCTCCTCCTTTGAGAATATATTTAACCTTTTGGCCGTTGAGTAGCGTGGGCAGAATAGCTCTCTACAGCTATCTCCACCCTCTCCAATATCGAAGTGGTGTCTATAGAACTGCCCCTCATAGGTTATTGAGCTTACCCTAGGAAGATATCCACTCTCAATATTCTCTATAAAGTTATTTGTATCCTTCGCTCCACCAACGGCAAAGCCCAGATTTTTACTAAACACTCTAGGAGCTATAGAGCCACCCAATGGCATATTATTATCAAGATGCTCTATGGAGCTATTATACTCCCAATCATCTACCCTATCTGTATCTGCACTATATCCATATGTTACTATTGAGAATATGAGGAGTAGGAGATATCTCATAGTTGAAAATCCTTAATAGTTTATTTCATATTATAATGAAAAAAAATATTTTTATCAAACTAAAGTTTAATTGGTTAAAATTTCTTAACTACATTACAAGGTTGAAAAGTGGCTAAGAACTTTAAAACAAAAATTATTGCTGGAAAGTTTAAGGGTAGATTTATAGATATCCCAAACACCCCAACGACAAGAAGCTCTAAGAGTATCCTTAGAGAGTCCCTATTTAATAGACTACAATTTGAAATTATGGGAAAGAGGTTTGTGGAGGTATTTGCAGGTAGTGGCTCTATAGGTCTGGAGGCTCTCAGCAGAGGTGCAGATACCTGCTACTTTATTGAGCAGGATAGAGATGTATTCTCTATTCTAGAGAGGAATATCGAGAAGCTTGATAGTAGTAGATGTATTACAATATATGGTGATAGCTTTGAGAAGTTTAAGACTCTTCTAGATAGATTAATTGGAGATGGAGAGAGTACATACTTCTATTTTGACCCACCATTCTCAATTAGAGATGGTATGGAGAGTGTATATAGGAAAACGCTGAAGTTGATAGAGATGATAGATGCAGATATCGCAGAGATGGTTATAATAGAGCATATGTCGCAGGAGCAGATGCCAGATATGATAGGTGCATTTCAGAAGGTTAAATCAAAAAGATTTGGAAAATCATCCCTCAGCTACTATGAACCTATAGATGTAGAAAAGTAATTTTACTATAGAGTTGCAGGATATTATTATGGATAGTGGAAGAAGAGAGTTAACGAGTGAGGAGCATACTCTATACATTGAGCTTATCAGTGAGAAGAAGAGAGTCATAGATAAGGAGAAGAGTATATATGAGATTATCCCTAAACATAAGAGATATAGGGTATATATTGGAAGATTTTTTGAGTTGAAACGGGGACTCCATAAGCTCTTTAATGGTCTAAAAGAGGCTGGAGATGGTGACTATCTGGAGCTTGTTATAAACTCATCTGGTGGATTGATAAATGAGGGGCAACAGTTCTATAACATTATACAGGAGAAATTTTATGGTAGAACCGTAGCCTATCTAAATAATATGGGCTATAGTATGGGGGCTCTACTATTCTGCATGGCTGATAAGAGGGTCGTATATGAGTATTCAGACCTAATGTTTCACACCTACTCCCACGGCTCAAAGGGTAAGGGTGATGAGGTTCAATCACATGTTGAACATACATCAAAGAAGCTTCGAAAATTTTTTAAACATATTGTGGTTAAGAGAGGATTTTTAACCAAAAAAGAGTTTAAGGCTATGATGATAGGTAAAGATTTCTGGATGGATACGGAGGAGATGTGCAGAAGGGGCATCGCCACACATGTTATTATGGAGGGGAAGGAGCTTACTGCAGACGATTACCTAGATAGATTGAAGAGTGAGTAGAGTTGAAGATTAAAATATATTATGAGGATACAGATGCAGGTGGAGTTGTATATCACACAAACTACCTAAAGTATTGTGAGAGAGCAAGAAGTGAACTATTCTTCTCGAGAGGCTTAATGCCATTGGGTGAGGATGGTAGTGGATTTGTTGTGAGGAGCTTAAAGTGTGACTTTTTAACCCCAGCAAGATTGGGAGATGTGCTGGAGGTCACTACAGAGATATCAGATACAAAGAGGGTATCTATAAGGTTGAAGCAGTCCATATATAGATGTGATATAAAAATTTTTGAGATGGATATAACTCTGGTCTTTGTTAAAAACTCCAAACCATCAAAAATACCTCAAAAATTTTTGAAAATTTTTGATACTCTGTAGTTAAGATTAGTTTAAAAAATGGATATAAAAGTGATATAATAGTGGATAAAAAATTTCGATAAGGGGTATCTTATGGATAAAGAGCCAATGCTAAGGTCAACATTTGAGATGTTATCAAAAGAGTTAGAGCAGTTAAAGAGTGAGGAGAGAGCTAAAATTGCAAAAGCGATAGACCAAGCTAGAGAGCTTGGAGACCTCAAAGAGAATGCAGAGTACCACGCAGCGAAGGAGAAGCAGGGTTTGATGGAGGCTCGAATTTCAGAGTTGACAGACCTCATCGGCAGAGCAAATATTATAGACCCAAAATCACTTCCACATATGAGGGTTAGCTTTGGTTCAACTGTTGAATTGATAGATTTAGATGATGATAGTAGTGTAACGTACACAATAGTAGGCTCTCAAGAGAGCGACCCAACAAAAGGCTTTATATCTATTAGCTCTCCTATGGGAAGAGCATTGATAGGAAAAGAGGAGGGTGATGATATTAGGATAAATCTACCAAGTGGAATAAAAGAGTTTGAGATTGAAGCGATATACTGTATGAGAGAAGAGTAATAGAATGGTTAGAGTCGGAGTTATTGGGGCTAGTGGATATACAGGGCTTGAGCTTATAAAGATGATAATAAATCATCCAAAGTTTGAGCTTAGATACCTTGCAACTAGCCAAGGGGATATAAAAGTAGAAAAACTACACCCCTCACTTGAGGGGGTTTTATCTCTAGATGTGAAAAAAGCTAATAGTAAAGATGTAATCGAAAATT
>JAADDP010000004.1 GCA_013153825.1 Campylobacterota bacterium | reverse complement strand
TTTAATATATCTCAAACTCCTCAAAAGCCCGAAAAATAGGGATTTTAAGAAAAGTTTAAAAATCAACTTTTGAAGCCTTTAAAAAATTTTACTCAAAAGCTTTTATTAAGGAGATTTTAGCTAATAGTAACTTAAAACAATATAAATTATAATCTCCTTATAGGGGATTTTACCCTATCAAAGAGAGAAAAATATCTTCCTAATGATATTCTCTAAAAAACTCATGTTTAAATTCAGAATACTTCTTTACAATACCATTCTCTATAAACTCCTTGGCAATTCGCTTATTGACCGAATAGAGTGGGATAAATCCATTAAGTTTGCAGAAGTTTACCATATGGTAGGTAGCTCCAAAATCCCCTTGAACTAATACAAAATCTCCACTATTTAGATTATCCATTAAGAATTTTTTAATATCTTCCAAATAGTCATTAAATATTAAATCTTTATCGGTCGGAACTTGTGACCAGATAGATTGAAGCTCTAAAGGGAGATTGTATATTTTTTTTGCTCCCAAAGAGGTTTTGATATCCTCATTTTGAGCTGGTGTAAGTTTGTGTGAAAATAGAAGTGCTATCTTTTTCATAATTAATTCCTTATTTAAATTGTAGTGAAAACTATAGCACTATTTTGGGTCAAGAGCTGTCTTTTCTAAATTTTTTATAATATATTTAAGATATTTTTCTCTATACAAAAATACTCAAACTTATTTAGCATATTATCATAGCTCTTTTTCACATCATCAATTGCTTGGCTACTATTTCCATGCGTCAAATTATTTCTAAATGCCTCCATACTCTCTATAAAGTTTTTAAAATCATCTAAACTATCTATAGAGTTTAGAAAATAGATAACTCCACTTTTCAAATTATTACTATTGATAAATTGCCTATTATTTAATATTTTAAATCTATCTTTAATTTTTGTAATAACTCTAGCATCATTTACCATAGTATAGGTAGAAAAAATATGTTCAGGTTTTCTTTTTTGTTTTATATAATTTTGATATTCTCTTTTTCTACTATCCATAGTCTTAACATTACTACAGATAGCTTCTAAACAGTAAAAACCGACAGCTTCAAAAAGTAGTGTAATTGAGTTTAGTTGATAACCTCTACTACTCATTATTTTGGATAGTTGATAGAGTCTCTCCCAATCACTCTTTTCATGTCTTAGTTGGCGTATATCCTCTAAATGCTCTATTATCTCTATAATATAATTTTCAAAGTTTTTAACAGTCTCTTTTTTTTGTAACTTTTTTAAGTTATTAATAATATTTTCAATAGCTGTTCCCCCAATTAAAGGTTTTAATGAATTTGCCAAAAAATGGTTGGAAAAATCGGTTAACTGCACTGCTATTTTTTGATAAAAAGGATTTGTAAATTTAATATTGTTGGCTACTGTATAGTTTTGATTAAAAGTAGAAAGCATAAAGGAGAGATTGGCTAACTCTAAATACTCTTTTAAATCGATAATCTCATACTCTTGGAACTGTTTTTTCTCTTTGGCAAAGAATATATATTCAATTTTTTCAGGGTTCTTAATATTTTGGAGAATTAAATTGACAACGGCTAAAATTGGAAAGTGTCTAAAGCCGTGACTCACATCTATTATAACTTTATCATACTGTTCAATAAGTTCATTATATTTATTTAGAAAATATGAGTAGTTAGACTCAATATCTTCTAGATTTTCTGATATAAAGAGACCATTTTGCTCTATATTATAGTTTAAATTCTCATATTCCAAAACTGTTATCTGTCTCTGTTTAGATAAGTTTGTATATATTGATTGAATATCTCCATAATCTTGAAAGTTATCAATCAATAGAGGGAGCATATTTGTATATCTCTCTTTTTTAAGTTTAAATTTATCTTGTAACTCATCTGAAAAATAGTATTTTGCCTTCTCCTGCCCATCTCTTGGAGGAAGAATAGTTCCCAAAATTGTAATAATAGCTTTTCTCACTTTAATACCTTTTTATTACTATTATATCTTATATCTTGGACAAAAATAGTCCCTAAATACAATTTTAATATAAAAATGGGTATCTCAATTTGGCTAACCTTAAGTCCAACCTCTTTTTAGATATAATACACAACAAATGCTAAAATTGGATTACTTATGGGAATTAGTCTATATAGATACATATCTGTAAATTTTACAAAATCATTCTTGACAATATTTCTACCTCTATTCTTTATAGGTTCACTCGTATCTATCGTTCAACTCTCAAATATCACAAAATATATAGAGGTGAGTTTTTTTGAGATGGCTCAGCTATTTGGATATAACCTCCCAGCTATGCTATTTTATACGCTCCCTGTATCTTTTATGGTGGCTGTTGTAACTATGCTACTTAGGCTCTCAAATGAGAATGAGCTAACGGCACTATTTGCACTTGGGATTAAATCAAATAGAGTAGTTAGGAGCATACTACTATCGGCATCTCTATTCTCTATACTTCTTCTAATTCTATCTATTATCAAGATGCCCCAAGCAAAGCAGGATTATAGGCTATTTAAGGCTAAGAAGTTGACCCAAGCAAAGATAAATATCTCTCCATCAAAGTTGGGGCAAAAATTTGGAGATTTTTTTGTATATGTAAAGTCTAAAGAGGGGCTTGATATGAGAGATGTTGTCATATATACTAAAGATAAGAGAGATAGAAATAGGCTGTTTATAGCAAAAGAGGCAAATATAGAAAATAGAGACTCAACCGTTAAACTTAGTCTAAATAGGGGGAGTGGTTATAGCTTTCTAGATAGAAGCTTACAGGTTATAGACTATGAGACTATGCAGATATTTCAAAATATAGAGGCGAAACCATACACATATGAGAGTGTTAAGGAGTATTGGTTAAACTACTATAAAAATCCAAAAAAGAGGGGGAAAATCCTATTTTTTATATTTATCAGCCTAATTCCTATAACCTCTCTCTATCTAATATCATCATTTGCAATTATCAACCCAAGATATCAGAAAAATTATGGATATCTGGCTCTAGGGGTTGTAACAGTAGGACTCTATGTGATGGCTACAGTTGTAAAAAATATCGGCTCTCCATATCTTTTAGCTGGAGTCTTGGTAGCTATAACTGCTCTTGGGCTAATAGTGTTTAGATATAGAGTTTCTAGGTTCTTCTAGATGAGAGTAAAAGCTACCATTGAGTATGATGGCTCAAAATTCTATGGATTTCAGAGGCAAAAAAGTAGAGTAGATACCATTACCCAGAGAGTAGAGGAGTCTCTAAAAAAGTTAAATATAGTTTCAGATATTAGAGGGAGTGGTAGAACAGATAGAGGAGTTCACGCCTCAAATCAAGTGATAGATTTTGAAGTTCCCCACTTCTGGCAAGATTTGAAGAGGTTAAAATATAATCTCAATAGAGACCTAAGATATATAAGATTTAAAAACATTATAGAGGTAGATGAGAATTTTCACTCAAGATTTAGTGCAAGAAGAAGAGTATATAGATATATATTTAAGACCTCATCAGTTAGTATATTTGAGAGAGACTACATATCCCACTATCCAGAATTTAATATCAAACTTCTACTAAAAGCACTTAGAAATTTTGAGGGAGAGCATAACTTTAAATATTTTAAAAAATCTGGAAGCACTACACATACAGATATTAGAACTATATATAAGACAAAATATAAAAATATTAAAAACTACCACATAATATATTTTGAGGCAAATGGTTTTTTACGCTCTCAAGTTAGAATTATGGTAGATTTTGCAATCAATATCTCTTTAAAAAAGTTGACTCTTAAACAACAACTTGAACAGCTAAATTTAATAAAACGCCACTCAATAGGGTTAGCCCCACCTGAGGGGCTATATCTGACCAGAATTATCTACTAATTAAGATTTTGACAACTCATAAAAAGAGTCTTTTGAGGCTCTAATTGTCTCATCTATCATCTCATCTGTAGTAGCCGTAGATATAAAGCCTGTCTCATAGGCTGAACATGCTAGATATATTCCCCTATCCAGCATATTTGAGTGGAACTTTGCAAATAGCTCTGTATCGCTGTTTGAGGCATCTTTGAAGCTCTTAACCCTATCTTTTGAGAAGAAGAAACCAAACATAGAGCCTCTTACATCCGTTACCATATCGATACCAGCCTCCTCTGCACCATCTCTAAAGCCTCTCATGAGCCTCTTAGCTTTAACCTCAAGATCTCTATATATATCTCTATCTTTTAATAGTTGCTCTACTGTAGCAACCCCTGCACTCATAGCGATTGGGTTTCCAGATAGAGTTCCTGCTTGATATATCTCCCCCTCTGGAGATAGGTGGGACATTATCTCTCTACTAGCTCCAAATGCTCCAACAGGCATTCCACCTCCAATCACCTTTCCTAAAGTTATAATATCTGCTCTAACAGATGTTAGCTCCTGTGAACCACTTAGAGATGCTCTAAATCCACTCATAACCTCATCAAATATGAGTAGAGTTCCATTCTCATTACATAACTCTCTCAGCTCAATTAAAAACTTATCATCTGCAGGAACAAGCCCCATATTTCCAGCTATAGGCTCAACTATTATACAGGCTACCCCATCTCTACTCTCCTTAAAGCATCTCTCAACACTCTCTATGGAGTTGTACTCAGCAACTAGCGTATGTTTTGTTAAATCTGCAGGAACACCAGGGCTTGATGGAGAACCAAATGTAGCCATGCCAGAGCCACCCTTTACAAGTAGAGAGTCGGAGTGTCCATGGTAGCACCCCTCAAATTTAATAAAATCATCTCTATGGGTGTATCCTCTAGCCAATCTAATTGCACTCATTGTCGCCTCAGTTCCAGAGCTTACAAATCTAACCTTCTCTATAGGCTCAAATATATCAACTATTAGCTCTGCCAGTTGGGTCTCAACTAGAGTTGGTGCACCAAAACTTAGCCCCCTCTTGACTGCATCTATAACCGAACTCTCTATTGTGCTGTTGCGATGTCCAAATATTAGAGGCCCCCAGCTCTGAACATAATCTATATACCTATTTCCATCTATATCAAATATGTATCCACCCTCTCCTCTCTCAATAAATGGGGGTGTCCCCTTTACGCTTGAGAATGCTCTGACGGGAGAGTTAACACCACCAGATATTACACTAAATGCCTTCTGAAAAGCCTCTTCACTCTTTTCTACTCTTCTCAAATATATATCCTTTTTTTGGAAAATTATACTAAAGAAAGATTAATTTTAGAGTTTGAACAGATAGTTTTATCTCATCTTAATATGTTGTTTTATATTAAATATTATTTAAATTAAAATCTGATATAATCTGTTTTGTAAAAAATAGATGGTTAATACTTAGATTAACATATAGTTTTTATGTTAAAATAAAATTTAAAGAATATATTAAAATAATAGGATAGATTATGATAAATTTAGGAATAGTTGATATAAGAGATTTTTTTAATAGTAGAAATGGAAGAGCAGTTAGAGACTACTCAAAGTTTGAGTATCTTCAGAAGAGATTTATAGACTATACAGTATCTACACTACTACTTGTAACACTAATTGTACCAATAATATATGTGATATTTAGAATTAGGAGAGAATCACCAGGTCCAATATTTTTTAAGCAGAGTAGAGTTGGATTAAATGGGAGGGTATTTACCTGCTATAAATTTAGAAGTATGCATGTAAATAGTAAATTCAACCCATATACAGAGGATGGAGATAGTAGAATATTTCCTATAGGTAATATTATGAGAAAGAGTAGACTTGATGAGGTTCCACAGCTTCTAAATGTGCTAAAGGGGGATATGCACATCGTTGGACCTAGAGCAGAGTGGGATATCTTGGTGAAGGAGTATGAGAAAGTTATTCCAAACTATAACTATAGACATGTAGTTAGACCTGGAATTACAGGGTTGGCACAGGTTAAATACCCATACGGTAGAGGGGTAACCGATGCAAAAAATAAGTTGAAATATGATATATACTACATTAAAAACTGGAGCATATGGCTTGAGCTTAAAATTCTATTCGATACCATAGCTACAGTTATAGGTAAAAAGGGGGTCTAATTTTAGTACACATATGCTGTTCGGTAGATAGCCACTTCTTTCTCCAGAAGTTGAGGAGTGACTATCAAGATGAGAAGTTGGTAGGCTTCTTCTACGACCCAAATATACACCCTTATAGTGAATATCGCCTCAGGCTCTTAGATGTACAACGCTCCTGCGATATTCTCGGGATAGAGCTTATTGAGGGTGAGTATGACATAGATGGGTGGATGAGAGCAGTCAAGGGGCTAGAGATGGAGCCAGAGAAGGGGGCTAGATGTTCAGTATGTTTCGATAGACGCTTTGAGGTCTCTGCAGAGATGGCAAAATCTATAGGGGAGAGTAGCTTCACCTCAACTCTACTTGTAAGCCCTAAAAAGTCTATTGAGCAGTTGAGGAGAGTGGGAGATGCACTTGCTGATAGATACGGAATCAGATTCATAGCTCCAGACTACAGAAAGGGGTCTGGAACTCAGGAGCAGAATATCTTGGCAAAGAGGGATAAGCTCTATAGGCAGGACTACTGTGGCTGTATCTTTGGGTTAAAGATACAGAGAGGGCAACAGCAGAAACTTGCCGATGAGCTATTTGTACCTATATCAAACCGTATAGAGCCTGACTCAATCGAGTATAGATTACAGCTATATAGGGAGAGGTTAGAGCTGGAGAGGAGAGGTATTGAGTATAGAATTATAAAAGAGAGATTTCTAAACTGGAGGCTGGAGTATGCCCTTCTAAAGGTTAGAAGAGAGGTTGTAGCCTCACACATTCTCCCATACTCAACTCTTCAGAGGGGTTTTAGTAGGGGAAAGATTGGGTACAACATAGGGGATATCTACTATTTAGATAGAGATGGGGTTAAATTTGTAACTTTAGAGTTCTATAATAGAGTTACAGATAGTAGATATAGCTCTATTCAGGAGCTTATATTCTCCCCTCCAAGCTTCGATATTGAGATAAATTTTAGAGAGAGGGTTTTAAAAAGCCACTACGATATATCTACAATAATCGTTGTAGATACCATCCCGACGGGGAGAATTGAAATAGTTTTAAAAAGCCATGTTTATGATGACATGAGAGAGGAACTTATTGAAGTTTGAGACTATTTTTAGCTTTATTTGGATAAAATCTATTAAATTTTTATCCAAAGGTTAAAATAGTGACATTTAATGTGGTTGAAATTCAGAAAATTCTACCTCATCGGTATCCATTCCTACTACTAGATAGAGTCATATCAATTGAGGAGGGAAAATATATAGAGGCGTATAAGAATGTCTCAATATCAGAACCTGTATTTCAGGGACACTTTCCAAACCATCCAATATATCCTGGTGTTATGATAATAGAGGGTTTGGCTCAGGCTGGAGGTGTTTTAGCTTTCCAGAGTGCTTCAGATAAGGAGCAGAAGGATATAGAGAACAAAGTTGTCTATTTTATGAGTATAGATAGAGCAAAGTTTAGACTCCCTGTCACCCCCGGTGATCAACTTATATACAAAATCAATGTTATTAGACATAGAGGTAGAGTCTGGCATCTAGATGCTAAGGCGTATGTATCGGATAAGTTAGTAGCAGAGGCTGAACTAAAAGCGATGATAGTAGATAAGTAGGTAGATATGTCGGAAATTCATCCAACGGCTGTTATTGAAGATGGTGCAGAGATTGGAAAAGATGTAAAGATAGGACCTTTTGTATACATATCTTCAAGAGCTGCTATTGGTGATAATACAGTTATAGGCTCCCACGCAGTTATAGAGGGGAGAACCACAATAGGAAAAGATAATCAAATATTCTCTCACGCTGTTATAGGCTCAATTCCCCAAGACCTAAAATATAGAGGGGAGGATGTCGAGCTGATAATTGGAAATAGTAATAAAATTCGAGAATTTACACTTATAAACCCTGGAACAGAGGGTGGTGGTGGAGTTACCAGAATAGGGAACAGCAACCTCTTAATGGGATATGTCCATATAGGTCATGATGTACAGATGGGGGATAACTGCATCTTGGCAAATGGGGCGACACTGGCTGGACATGTTGAGCTTGGAGATTTCGTTGTAATTGGGGGTTTAACGCCTGTCCACCAATTTGTACATATTGGGGAGTTTGCAATGATTGCAGGTGCATCTGCATTGAGTCAAGATATCCCCCCATACTGTCTAGCAGAGGGTAATAGAGCCATAATAAGAGGGTTAAATCTTGTAGGGCTTAGGAGACACATTAACAGAGAAGAGATAGACGAGTTAAAAGTTATATATAAGAGGCTATTTGAGAGTGGTAGACCACTGCATGATAGTGCAAGGGAGATTTTAGAAGAGTCTATATCTGAGAGAGGAAAGAAGTTATTGGAGTTTATAATATACTCAAAAAGAGGAATTCCATTTATAAGGAAAAATATTGATGGCTAAAAAGAGATGTAATTTTTGTAATGCTGGAGAGAGTTCAGAAAATCTATTTATCGCAGGTAAGGGTGTATATATATGCTCAAACTGTGTAACCTCAGCATATAAGATTTTATATGGAGATGGAGAGGAGCAATCTGGAGAGGATGGTGGGGAGATATCAATATCGCCTCTAGCTCCAAAGGAGATACATAAGATATTAGATGATTATGTTATTGGTCAAGAGAGAGCAAAAAAGACCCTATCGGTAGCAGTATATAACCACTATAAGAGAATTTTAAAGGGTAATCTCGGTGAGGATGAGACTAATATAGAGAAATCGAATATACTTTTAATTGGGCCGACAGGCTCTGGTAAGACGCTATTAGCTCAGACAATTGCTAAATTTTTAGATGTTCCAATTGCAATAACCGATGCTACAAACTTAACAGAGGCTGGATATGTTGGGGAGGATGTTGAGAATATCTTAACCAAGCTGTTACAGTCTGCAGATGGAGATATTGAGAGGGCAGAGAGGGGAATTATATTTATAGATGAGATAGATAAGATTGCACGTATGGGGGAGAACCGTTCAATCACAAGAGATGTCTCTGGAGAGGGGGTTCAACAGGCTCTGCTAAAGATAATTGAAGGCTCTCTAGTAAATATTCCTCCAAAAGGTGGAAGAAAACATCCACATCAAGACTTTTTACAGATTGATACATCAAATATTCTATTTATATGTGGGGGGGCTTTTGATGGAATTGAGGAGATAATTAGAAGACGATTAGGGGCAAATATTTTAGGTTTTGGTCAAGAGAAGGTTAGTAAGAGTGAGGATAAGAGTGTAACCCACCTAATAGAGTCTAGCGACTTGGTTCAATATGGAATTATCCCAGAGCTTATAGGGAGACTTCACATCATAGCTACACTAGAGCCTATCACACTAGATGATATGGTAAAGATACTCCTAGAGCCGAAAAACTCTATTGTGAAACAGTATCAAAAACTTTTTGAGATAGATAATGTGAGCCTCTCCTTTGAGGATGGGGCATTGAGGGCTATCGCTCAGAGGGCTATAGAGAGAAAGACGGGTGCGAGGGGGCTTCGTTCAATCATGGAGGAGATTTTAATCGATATTATGTATGAACTTCCAGAGCTTAGCGGATATGAGGTTATTATCACTGAAGATGTTATTAATAAAAATTTAAAACCAATTTATAGAAAAAATTCAAAATCAGCATAAGACAAGGAAATAGTAGAGATGTTTAAAAAAGTTTTAGGTATGTTTTCTAACGATTTAGCAATAGATTTAGGGACAGCAAATACGCTTGTTTTGGTAAAGGGTCAAGGTATCACCATCAATGAGCCATCTGTTGTGGCAATACAGTATGATAAGCATGGAAGAGAGAAGATTTTAGCTGTAGGTTTAGAGGCTAAGGAGATGATTGGAAAGACTCCGGGAAATATCAAGGCAATTAGACCTATGAGGGATGGTGTTATTGCCGACTTTAATGTTACAGAGATGATGATTAGATATTTTATTGAGAAGGTTCACAATAGAAAGGGTCTTTTCTCGCCTAGAATTATAATATGTGTCCCTTTTGGGCTTACTCAGGTTGAGAGAAAAGCTGTAAAAGAGTCGGCTATGAGTGCAGGAGCTAGAGAGGTATATCTAATAGAGGAGCCTATGGCTGCAGCTATAGGTGCAGGAATTCCTGTAAAAGAGCCGAATGGAAACTTAGTTGTCGATATTGGGGGAGGAACTACAGAGATAGGTGTAACATCTCTGGGTGGACTTGTTCAGAGTAAGTCAATTAGAGTTGCAGGGGATATGTTAGATAGAAATATAATAGACTATATGAAGAAGAACTTTAACCTCCTAATTGGAGATAGGGTTGCTGAGGATTTAAAGATAAAGATTGGAACGGCAATCCAGCTTGAGGAGGATCTCAGTATGACCGTTAAGGGTAGAGACCAAGTTACTGGGCTTCTAACATCAATTGAGATAAACTCTGAGCATATGAGAGAGGCTATGAAGGGGCCACTAAAAGAGATTGGTGAGGCTCTAAAGCAGGTATTGGAAGATACACCTCCAGACTTAGCTGGAGATATTGTTGAGAATGGAATTGTTTTAACAGGGGGTGGAGCTTTAATTAGGGGGTTGGATAAGTATCTATCCAATATTGTAAAACTACCTGTATATGTCTGTGAAGAGCCTCTCTTAGCAGTGGCACACGGGACAGGAAAGGCACTAGAAGAGATAGACCTCCTGCAACATACAGCCTATGATGAATAAGAAGTTAATATTTATAGCTCTTATAATCTTATCATCCTTCGTTGTATTTCAGAAGGAAGATGAGTTTCAGAAGGAGTTCTCCTTCATATCCATACCTATAAAGAGGTTTTTTCTAGAGATTGAGAACTCCCTCAAGGGGTATGTAAACACCTATATAAATCAGATAGAGACGATAAAGAGGCTGAAGGAGGAGAATATTCTCCTAAGAAAATATCTCTACCACCAAGAGATGACAATTGAGAAATTGGAGAACTACAGCAAATCTAAGGTGCAGAAGTATGATGCAAATAGTGATGTTATTAGAATTCAGACAATATCTTATAAGAAGTTAAATGACTTTTCATATATATACCTTACTGGAGAGGGTACTCTAAAGGATGATAAGATATATGGACTTATTCAGAGAGATGTGGCTGCTGGTATCGCTATCAAGAATGGGGAGCATCTAGAGGGCATTCTCCTCTCAAATGAAAAGTGTCAATTCTCAACATTCGTGGGTGAGGATAGGATGCCTGGAATTGCCAAGGGTATAGATGAGAAGAGGATGGAGGTTAACTTTATTCCAAAGTGGTCTAAGATATCTGTAGGGGATAAGGTCATAACGAGTGGACTCGATAATATATTCTTAGCAAATATTCCTGTTGGAGTTGTATCTGAGGTTGTGACTAGAAGCACCTACAAGACGGCAATTATAGAGACATATGCTGATGTTCTACACCCAAACTACTTCTATCTGGTTAAGAAAGTTCCAATCCACATATATGATACAAATACAACACTTCTGATAAACGACAGTAACAGCTCCATAAAGGGTTAATAGATTAAATAAAAACCAGATAGAGGGTAGAGTTCTATAGATGTGTTTGACATAGCTCTTTTGATAGAAACCTTGTTATTTGGTCATGACTTACCTCTCCCTCTAACATATCACTTAATCCTGTTGCTGTTGCTTTTCCTTGTATACTTATCAAATAGTCTGTATATAAATCTATATAAGCTTTTTTTCATATTTGCGTAACATCAGCTTTTAATCAAAAATTTCATTACTAATATAAAGTATTTTTTAAATAAAATCTATCTATTTTAAGTTTTAGAAGGATAAATAGAGTAATGTCAAATATATTAGTAGATATCATAAAATATGATGATTT
>JAADDP010000151.1 GCA_013153825.1 Campylobacterota bacterium | reverse complement strand
CTTTACATATCTCATCCTCACTATCTGTAGTGCATATATCCCAATCCTCATCTCTCAATAGAGCTTTAATTGTGAAATTACCATCCTCATTCAATAATCCACTATAGCCTGTATCTCTCTCTGTAGTTATGAAGTAGTTGAAGTTATTTGATTGGGAGAGTCTTATCTTGAGATTTTTCTCAATCTCCCCCTCACTCTTAACCTCTCTACCATCTGGATAGTAGTGACCATACTCCTGTCTATACCTCTCTTCAGCAAATATTATGGCCTGAATTGTAGCTTTAGCCTCCTCTGCTCTAGATTTCAAAATCATTCTCTTATAGGAGGGTGTAGCCACAACTAGCAATAGAGATATTATTGAGACTGCAACCATTAGCTCAATTAGAGAGAATCCCCTTCTACTCAAAGATATATCCTCAATTTAAGATGTCAATGTACTATCTGTAGCATTCATATCACCATCATTTACCAGTGTGATATTATTACCACCCTTCTCATTTATATAATCTAGGGTATATACACCTCTATCCCACTCATCAGGATTGTAGCTTGAGAGCTTCTCCTCGGCATTTGTGAGTGGATATACCATATATACATAGTAGTCCTCTCCAGGTTTATTTGCTCTAAGTAGGATTGTTGTATCTCCCGTAGCCATATCATACTCAAACTCACCACCTGGAGTATCAACATTTAAAACCTCTAATGTCTTATTTATATCATTTGAACTAACGTAGAACTTTCCATGTGAAGATCTATATGTCGATTGGGCATCTACCATCTGTTTTAGAAATCTAACAGCCTCCGTTGTCTCACTCTTTCTAACATACTTCTTATATTGAGGTATCGCCATACCTGCTAAGATTGCGATTATCGCAACAACTATCATCATCTCAACTAATGTAAACGCCGGTCTAAAATCTTTTTTCATAACTTTTCCTTATATATATCAACCCAAAGTCTCACCCATCTTAAATATAGGTAGAAACACAGCAAACAGCAACCCTACGACACCCAACGAGACAATAACCGTTGATATAGGGTTTATTAAACTCACAATAGCCTTAATCTCACTATCTATCTGGTCATCATAGTAGTTGGCTGTACTGATTAGCAACTCATCCATATCGCCAGACTCCTCCCCAGAGCTTATCATCTGAATTACAATATCTGGAAAGAGTCCAACCTCCTTAAAGGCTTCGGCAACTCCATAGCCCCTCTCAACCATCTCCACTATCCTATCGATAGCCTCCTCAATAATGAGATTTGCAGATGATGATTTTGCCAACTTTATGGATTTTAATATTGGAACATCAGATTTAACCAGTACACCAAATGTTCTAATAAATTTAGAAACAGCAGATTTTCTATTTAAGAGACCAAAAATTGGCATTTTTATTTTTAATAGGTCTAAATTCCGTCTCCCTCCTTCTGTAGAGATGTAAATCTTAATTAAAAATATAGCAAATATTAAGAGTATAATCAGATATAGCCAATTCTCCTGCAGAAAGTTGGATAGTGAAATCGCCACTTTCGTGGCATCTGGTAACTCCTTCCCTGAACTCTTAAAGAGCTTCTCAAACATAGGAATTACAAAAATTAGCATCAATATCATAATTAGTACCATAGATATAAACATAAATATTGGATATGATAGTGCCGATTTAACCTTATTTGCAGTCTTAGCTCTCTTTGTTAGATATGTGCTGAGCTGTCTGAGAACCATATCCAACTTTCCACTAGCCATTCCAGCACCAACCATATTTACATATACTGTATCAAATATGTGGGGGTAGCCTGATATCGCATCTGCAAAATCCACACCACGCTTTAACTCATCACCTATCGCCTTCAGAACAGGCTTCAGCTCTCTATCATCTATATCATCTCTCAAGTTATCTATGCACTTTACGAGAGGAATATGTGCACCAACCATAGATGCAAACTGTGTTGTAAATGTCACTATGGTATCTAGTTTAATTCCTCTCCCCATACCCTAATCCCCAATGACCCTGATAACCTCACTAATGGTGGTTACACCCTCCTCCACCAGCTCTAACCCTCTATCTAAGAGGCTCTTCATTCCATCTCTAATGGCTATCTCCCTAATTCTAGCCTCATCAAAATCTGGTTTTAAAATCTCTCTATTTATCTCAACTGTAGGTTTGAATAGCTCAAATATGGCTATCCTTCCACTATAACCTGTCCCTCTACATGATGCACACCCTCTTCCATAGGCAAAATCTAAATCATCATCAATATCTATATTCAGAGACCTCAATCTACTATCTGTAACTCCACTCCTCCTCAACTCCTCTCTAAGAGCTTCACCATCCATATACTCTATACAGTCAACACAGACCTTTCTCACCAACCTTTGGGCTACTGCTAAAGATACTGCTGAAGCTACTAGAAAAGGCTCAACACCCATATTTATTAATCTAATCACAATTCCAATAGAATCATTTGTATGGAGAGTTGAGAATACGACATGCCCTGTAAGTGATGCCTGAATTGCCATATTGGCAGTATCCAAATCTCTCATCTCTCCAACCATAATCACATCTGGATCCTGTCTCAAGACCGTCTTTAGCCCATTTGCAAATGTCAACCCAATCTTCTCATTTATCTGCATCTGGTGGACACCATCTAGACGATACTCTACCGGGTCCTCTATGGTGAGAACATTCTTTGAACTCTTATCAATAGTTGATAGTGCAGAGTAGAGAGTTGTGGTCTTTCCACTACCGGTTGGACCAGTTATCAATATTAGACCATACGGGGAGTTTATACTATCTCTAAATAGCTCCAAATCCTCTATATTCATATTTAAATCCTCTAGAGATGGCTTGAGTGCCTCCTGCTCTAGAAGTCTCATAACAACCTTCTCCCCATAGACAGTTGGGAATGTTGATACCCTCACATCCATCGACTCTCCATCCCTATCACTTATATCAAATCTCCCATCTTGTGGTAACCTCTTCTCTGCCACATTCATATCTGATAGAATCTTTATTCTAGATATCACCTCTCTATGGACTCTAATGGGCAGTGTAAACTCCGTCTGTAGAACGCCATCTACTCTATATCGGATTACCATCTCATCCTCTGTAGGTTCAATGTGTATATCTGAAGCTCCTATCTTTTTAGCCTCAAGAATTATAAACTGTACAAATTCAATAATTGGTAGTTGTGTATCACCATCGCTACTCTCAAATATCTCTAAATCTCTCCTCGTAAAGCCCCCAGAGAGACCATCCATTACAACTCTACTATATTCACTCCCAACTCTAACCCTCTTTAGAACCCTCTTGATATCATACTCTTGAGCTAGAGATATCTCAACCTTCTGCCCCAATATATTCTCTACATAGTCTATTGTGCTATATTCGTATGGATTTGAGACTAGAAGCTCAAATATCTCCCCATCATTAAATAGGATGACATTTAAAGCTCTCATAAGGGTGGGGGAGAGCCTCTCCACATCTATAAGCTTAACCCTCTCCTCTATCAGACGATAGTTTGTATATAGGCGAATATTCAACCTCTTTGAGAGTAGTGAGTAGAGTTTTAATGTATTGATTGAGCCACTCTTTAGGATATCTTCCAGATATGAGCTATAGCTACTATTTAGTTCCGAGAGTCTATCCACATCTACCAATCTACCCTCTCTAACTATCTGCTCAACCACATTCTCAACGGCTACTCCACCACCTCTATTAAATTCTATATCACCACTACTCTCAATAACCGTTGTATCCCCAGCATCTTTTGGCAAATTCGACCCTCTACCTAAATATTAAATATATTTTATTAATTAGAAACTTACAAAAGGTAGATAATTGATAAATTTTTTTGAACTATCTCTAAAGATGTTTAGAAGTTCATCAACGCTCTTGGCTCTACTATCCACATCTCCCTCAATCTGTCTTCTAAGAGCTTTTATAAACCCTTTGGATAGAGACCTCCTTCTCATCTGAATTCTATTAAGATTTGAAACTCTCTCACCAACTCCAGCTATTAGGGCATATGCAATTTCAATTAATGCACTCACCTCATCACCCATATCCTCTCTAAAGTCTATGACTATTGGCTCAACTCTATTAGATACCACTATTGTTGATAGATTTAAGCCTATATTTTGTATGTTATGGTTATGTAGATGTATAACTCCATCTATGAGAGGATATAGAATTTTATCTATCTCCTCCTGTCTCAAGGGGTGATTTCTCTCAATATAATCATATAGGCTCTCCCCCTCCAGATACTCTAGAGTGTAGTAGAGAGTTCCATTATCCTCAAAAAGATTTTTTATAGATGCAACACTCCTATGTCTAGGTGTATCTGCCAAGCTCTGAACCCACATTTTTAGATTTTCAAGATTATGTTTAAACTCTTGAGGCTCTATAGGCTCTACAGATATACCCCTTCTACCTCTCACTGCAATAGTCTCTGGAAGATACTCCCTCAATAAAACTTTTGAGTTTAGAGTTAAATCCTTAGCTATATATAGAAATCCTAACCTATCGTAGTTACCCATCTGCTCAACTATCTCATATCTTCCACCATAAAGCTCTGTTGTCGGAGATAGAGGTGTAAACCCTCCACCCCCCATATCATCTATCATCTCAGTTATCTCACTCTCATCTTTAGATGGTACTCTATCGGCAGATATCGTATCCTCTAGAATGGTCAAATCGGAATCTATCTCTATAGATATCTTAACAGCTCTTCCCAGAGAGACTATATCTCCATCCGATATTGTATACTCCACATCTTTTGTGAGCCTCTCCCCATTGAGAAATGTGCCATTACTGCTACCCAAATCTCTAATACTCCAACTGAGTTGGCTCTCAGAGATTATGGCGTGTCTTCTTGAGACAGTTTTTCTGTGATTTAAGAATATATCTGCTACTCCATCTCTCTCCACTATCTTTAATCCACTATGAAATCTACCATCTCTACCTAATCTTATCTCTCTACTACTAAATTCTCTACTCTCTTCACCATCAATATTCAATCTAATCATAATACATCTCCTAAATATAGATTTAATCTTATACACCCTTTATCTTAATAGTAAAATTATATATATTATTATAGAATATAATAAAGATGATATTGGGGGGCTGTTGTGAGATATCTACTCTTATTGATATCGATTGTAATATACTTTACAGATAGCGTAAGCTCATCTGTCAGAGTTAAAGATGTAGATGGTGAGTCTAGGGTAGCTCTAGTTATCGGTAATAGTCTCTATAGTGGAGCTTTACCAAAGTTGACAAATCCAATTAGAGATGCTAGAGATATGAGAGATGTGCTGAAGAGCAGAGGCTTTAAGGTTATATATGGTGAAAATATTGATAAGAGAGAGATGAAGAGGCTTTTAGAGAGACTCTATGAGAGTATTGGTAAGGGGGGAGTTGGACTCATATATTTCTCTGGACATGGGCTTGAGGTTGATGGGGAGAACTATATAATACCAATCGGTGCAGATATTAAGGAGAAGTCAGATACGGAGTTTGAGGCTATAGCTCTAAATCAGATTTTGAAGAGGTTAGATGCCCTCAATAGTAGATTTAATATTGTAATTTTAGATGCCTGTAGAAATGACCCATTTAGCAGAGCTATAGGTGTTGGAGGTTTAGCGAAGATAGAGCCACCCATAGGACTCTTTGTAGCATACTCCACTGGAGCTGGTGGAGTTGCTAGTGATGGGAGAGTTGGAGAGAATGGGCTATTTACAAAGTATCTAATTGAGAATATAAAGAGACCTCTAGATATTCAGCAGGTATTTAGGAGAACTAGAGAGGAGGTATATGAGGCATCTTCAAATAGGCAGTTTCCTGCTATATATGACCAGACAATTAGAGGTGATTTCTACTTTACACCCCCTCACTCTAATAGTAGTAGAGCCTCTAAGGGGGGTGAGGCTGATAAGATTGCTACCATCAAGCCTATAGAGGGTAGAGGTGGAGCAGATATATATGAGGAGAGGTGGAGTAAGCGAATATATAATGGAGAGAGGAGTTACAGCTTCAATAGTCCAAATAGTGTGAAGGATAACCTTACAGGTCTAATATGGACTAGGGGGAGTAGTGAGACTATGAGCATGGATAGAGCATTGAGCTACTGTAGAGAGCTTCTTCTAGATGGGTATAGTGGTTGGGATTTGCCAACAAAGAGAGAGTTACAATATCTAAGTGATACTGGTAGAGAGAGTTTTCCAGCTATAGATACTAGATACTTCAATGTCTCAAATAGCTTCACCCACTACTGGACAAAGAGTGAGCCGGAGTATGACCACTCTAAAGTTTTCGGTATAAACTTTCTATTTGGAACATATGATAACTACTTGAAGAGTGAAGAGGGGTACACCCTCTGTGTTAAGCGTTAGGGGGTAGTTGATGAGGTATATTATTGGTAGAGATGCTGAGTGCGATTTAACTATAGATGTAGATACCGTATCATCTAAACATCTATATATTGAGCGTAAAGGTGGAGATTGGTATATCATCGATAACAACTCTACAAATGGAACATACATAAATGGGATTAGAGAGCCTATCCAGAGGGAAAAACTTAGACAAGGAGATACAATATATCTCGGTGACTATAGGCTAGATAGCGATAGAGTATTTGAGCTGATATGGAGTAGACTCCTAATTGGAAGAGACCCAGAGGCAGATGTGACAATTGAGAGTGATAATATATCTTGGCACCATGCAGAGATAAGGGGTAGGAGTGGTAGATACTACCTATCTGAGTTAGAGCCTAATGGTGAGATATATCTAAACCGTAAACAGATATCTGGAGAGGTTGAGATATGTGATGGAGATGAGATTATATTTGCCCTCTATAGCTTCCGATTTAATGCCAATTCAAAATTAAGTCTAATATCCACAGATAGTGGGGTTCGGTTAGATTGTATAAATATATCACTATCTATAGATAGTAGTGGAGAGTCTAGAAGTGTAGTTAAGAGTATAGAGTTTACAACATATCCGAGTGAACTTGTAGCCATAATGGGTCTATCTGGAGCTGGAAAGAGTACCCTATTGAGTATACTGAATGGGAGTGTAAGAGCAGATGAGGGTGATGTTCTCATAAATGGACAATCTCTATCAGAGAATTATGATACCCTTAAACAGCTTATAGGGTATGTACCACAAGATGATATCATCCATTCGGAACTTACGGTATATGAGGCACTATTCTACTCCTCAAGGTTGAGACTCTCTAAAAATCTAAGTGATATTGAGATAGATAGGAAGATAAATAGAGTTTTAAAGGCTCTAGGCATATATGGTGTTAAGGATAAGATTGTAGGCTCACCAGAGAGGAGGGGTATTAGTGGTGGAGAGAGGAAGAGGGTAAATATAGCCATAGAGCTGTTGGCAGACCCAGAGATTATATTTCTAGATGAGCCAACTTCAGGTCTCTCATCAGTAGATGCAAAAATAGTTATGGATATATTGAAGGGGTTGAGTGGTTCTGGAAAGAGTGTCATATTGACAATCCACCAGCCGAGCCTATCCAACTACAAAAAGATAGACCTACTGTTGGTTCTAAGTAGAGGAGAGATGGCATATTTTGGGAAAAACTACCCAGACTCCATAGAGTTCTTCAATCGGGATAGCAGAGACCCTTCGCTTATAGATGAGCCGGATAATACACTTTTAGGTCTGGATAGAGGGGAGAAGAGGGGTATAGTCTGGAGTAGACTCTATAGAGATAGCCCCATATATAAGAGGTACGTAGAGGATAGGGGTGAAGGGAGAGAAGATTATAGGGGTATAGATAGAGTCAATAGTATAGATAGTAGAGTGAACCCACTTAAGGAGTTCAAGATTTTGGGAGAGAGATATCTTAGAGTAAAGTTAAAAGATAGATTAAATGGGATATTCCTAATATTGCAATCACCTATAGTGGCTCTACTTCTAATATTGATTTATGGTGGTAGTGGCTACTCCCAATATAGGGAGAATCCAACAACCCTATTATCCGTATTAATAATAGCCTCAATCTGGTTTGGGGTTATAAATTCGGTGAGGGAGATTGTATCGGAGAGAGCCATATATAATAGAGAGAGGCTATTTGGTCTTAGAGTACTCCCCTACATCTTCTCAAAGCTATCGATATTGAGTATACTCTCACTCATTCAGGTTATAATACTTATATATCTTGTAAATCTCTATGTTCCTCTCGAGTTAAATCTATATAGAGCCACACTAATTCTATTTTTAATATCCCTATCTGGATTGGTAGTTGGTCTTCTGATATCAGCGATATCTAAATCATCTGCACAGGCTCTGGCTCTAGTTCCAACTACTCTCCTTCCAATGGTGATATTCTCTGGAGGTATGACACCCATAAAGAGTATGCCGGATAGTGGATATATAGATGCATATAGGATATCTATGTTGATGCCAACTAGATGGGGTCTGGAGGAGCTTCTAAGAGAGTATGATAGTTATGGCGATGGGTACCCAATTGGCTCAAGGGAGCCTATCAAGATGAGGTGTGAAGATTTTAATGAGACCCTCTATCCAGACTATATATGTGAGTATGACTATAATGCCATATATAGAGGGGATATAGATTTGACTATTGAGGGGTGTGAGGGTAGACGCTGTGTTGAGAGTCTCTATATAGACCCCATAAAGGGTATATATAGAAATAGCTCATCTAGATTTGTATATCAGGTGTTGGCTATATATATAATTTTAGTGTTACTCTCAATATTCTTACTATTGAAATATAGGAGTAGGTTATGAGAAGAGCTTTGCTATTTGGAGGATTATCACTTTTGGTATCCATAAACTGCATCTTTGCAGATGGGTTGGTTAAAGAGAAGCGACAGATTACAGATGAGCAGAAGAGTAGGATTGTTGAGGAGAGCGAATTTATCATCCCATCTGCTGGAGCATTGGCAAACTCACTTAAGGTGATATTTGGTGATTTGGAGTGGAAAAAATATATTAATTTGAAACATAGAGTCGGTAGGACTCTAGAGGATAAGGCTCTTCTACTAGGTATTGAGGGGGCAGACCTACTATTTTTAGCAATTAATAGAGATAGGGGGACTCTAAAATCCCTATCGGGAGATATAAATTATCTATTAAATAGAATTATAATAGAGGGTAAGAGTATAAATAGTAGTAGTCGAAGGTTAAAACTTCAGATGCTAAAGAAGTTCATAGATAGTGGTAAGTGGGATGCCATATTGAGAAGGATAGGTTCGCTAAAAGAGGATATAAATAGAGACTTTATAGAGTTAAAGAGAGATGATTTAGCCCTATTGAACGATTTGGGTGGTTGGCTAGAGGGGTATAGGTTAACTGTTGAGGCTATGAGTCTAAACTATAGGGAGAGTGATAGTTCAATACTTATACAGAGACAGCTTATAGCCTATCTGCTAAAAGAGTTGAAATCTTCTGAGAGATTAAAGAGCTTTAATAGATATGGTAATCTGGTAAATCTACTTGAGCAGATACTATCTGTAATCGATGATGGGAGAGGTTATAGCCTCTCGAAGGAGAGTGTTGATAGATTATCTAAAATTTTTAGGAGTAGTGGTGTAATATGAGTGTTAGAACTATTCTATCTATAGTAGCTATCTTAAGTCTCTCATTAAGAGCAGACTTGATGGAGGCTAGGAAGTTTGCAAGAAAGGCAGAGATGCAGATGAGAAGAGGTGGATATAAAATTGTATCAACTAGAGGTGCTAAACTTAGAACCTCAGAAGATAAGACATTTAGAGTAATGTTATATAGAGGAAATAGTTATGCGATATTGGGGTATGGTGAGAGTTCAGTCAAAGATTTGGATGTTCAGATATATGATAGGGAGTGGAGGATAGTTAAGGAGGACTACACAATTGGTTCTATCTATGCTATCCACTTTCGACCTAAGCAGACGGGTGTCTACTACATAAATACCACTATGTATAGGGGGAGTGGCTACTTCTTCCTATCGGTTGGTTGGAGATGATTACTACTTGATATATGCCTTTATAATCTTCTGTTCAACCACCGGTCTATCACCTTCTGAGGTCTTAACACCCTCTATCTTCTTTACTACACTTTTCCCAGCTATAACCTCTCCAAAGATTGTATATCCACCATTTAGCCAAGGTGTTGGTGCCGTTGTGATAAAAAATTGACTACCATTTGTATTTGGACCCCTATTTGCCATTGCGAGTAGAAATGGTCTATCAAAAACAATATTTTTCCCATACTCATTTACAAAATCTTTATGCCATATGGACTCTCCACCTCTTCCTGTTCCCGTTGGGTCTCCCCCCTGTATCATAAAACCCTTTATAACTCTATGGAATATAACACCATTATAGTATCCACTCTTTACATGTGTTGTGAAGTTCTCAACAGCCAGTGGTGCAACCTTAGGGTACATCTTAAGCTCTATATCCCCTTGGTTTGTATGGAGAACCACAATATCTTCACCATATGCAAAACCACTAAAGCCTAAAATTAGGCTAAGTAGTATATTTCTTAGAAATCTCATAAATCTGCTCCTTAAACTATTTTGCGTAGCTAATCTCTCTCTTCTCTCGGATAATTGTAACCTTTATCTCCCCTGGATATTTTACCCTATTCTCAATCTCTTTGGCAATATCTCTAGATAGGACACTCATCTCCTCATCGCTTATCTTAAAGGCATCGACAAAGACCCTTATCTCCCTACCTGCATTGATTGCATATGCCTCTTTTACACCAATATTCTCTCTAGCTATATCCTCTATATCTTTAACCCTATTTACAAAGCTCTCAAGAACCTCTCTTCTAGCTCCAGGTCTAGATGCACTGATTGTATCTGCTGCACATACTGCTGCACTCTCAATACTATCTGGGTCTCTATAGCCGTGGTGTGCATATATGGCGTTTATAACTGTCGGGTGTTCATTGTGTCTCTTACACACCTCAACACCTAAATCAACATGGTTTCCCCCAACCTCCTGTGTTAGAGCTTTTCCTATATCGTGTAGAAGACCTGCTCTTAAAGCCAACTTAGGGTCACCATCCATCTCTGCAGCCATAATCGATGCCAACTTTGCAACCTCAATTGTGTGTGCTAGAGCATTCTGCCCATAACTTGCTCTATATTTCATTCTCCCTATAAGTCTCATAAGCTCTTCAGACATAGGGAGGAGTCCAAGTTCAACTACGATATTCTCACCCTCCTCCAGTATCTTCTGCTCAAACTCCTTCTGAACCTTCTCATAGACCTCCTCTATTCTTCCCGGGTGGATTCTTCCATCTTTAACTAGAATCTCTATAGTCTTGGTGGCTATAGCCCTCCTATATAGATTAAAGTTGCTAACTATGATAACTCCAGGATTCTCATCTATTATTATATCAACCCCTAATAGATGCTCCAGACTCTTTATATTTCTCCCATCCTTACCTATAATTCTACCTTTATGATCATCACTAGGAAGATTTACAATATTTATCAACCTCTCCCCTGCAAACTCACCTGCATACCGTGTAACAGCTTGAGAGATTATGTAGTCTGCTCTCCTTTTAGCATCGTGACGAGCCTGTTTCTCATATCGCCTAATTATCTGAGCCATCTCAAGTTGGCACTGCTCCTCCACCTGATTGAATAGACTCTTCTTAACCTCCTCATTTGTCATCCCCGCAACATTTTCTAGTATTGATATACTTTTGGATATCTGTAGCCTCTTCTTCTCCTCCAATTTATCTAAATACTGCTCTTTCCTATTTAGATTTTTAATCATGTGGGATAGCTCTCTCTTCTTCTCTCTGATTGCCTCGGTCTCAAGCATCAGTTCAGTCTTCTGCTTCTCTATGCCTAAAATCTTCTTCTGCATCTTCTTCTCCAGCTCCACCTCCTTCTCTTTAATAGAGATTTTAGCCTCTTGAAGAATCTTTTCAGCCTCATAGACTATCGCATTTGCTTTCGCTTTCGCTTCAGCCTCATGGTGTTTGAACTGTCCCTTTGCATCTCTCCTAGCAATCATAAATCCAGCAAAAGAGCCAAAAGCCATACTTACGAACGAAAAAACAATACCTTCCAACATCCTCTCTCCTCTTATGGAGCCTAAATCCATTAAAATATCTATTTAATTTTATTCATTAAAATTCCATTCGGCGTAACATATAAATCCCCCTCTACATCGTAGCAGTCTGTTATCTTTTCCATAGATATACACCCTACTCTATTTATAAATAAGACCTCATCTATTTTATCTCGATTTAGCTCAAAAAATCTATCATAAAAGCCTTTTCCAAAGCCCACCCTTTTAAAGTCTATATCAACTCCAATTACAGGAACAATACTTAAGTCAATTTTCTTATAAAAATTGTTGGATATATTGGAGTTGATATAGACTTTAAAAGGGTGGGCTTTGGAAAAGGCAACTCTTCTAAAATCAATATCTATT
>JAADDP010000117.1 GCA_013153825.1 Campylobacterota bacterium | reverse complement strand
TTCTATTCAACATCTCGATAGATAAAATTCAGATATCTCTAGTGGTATTTATAGGTTTACTGCAGGTAGTATATACGATATATACCTCTTAATTATAAAAAAGTTGCTCTAATTATTTATATAAGTTATAATTAAAACTAATTTTTACTATCTAAATTCCACAATTTTTACACAATATGTACACAATTTTTATGTAAATTTTTGTTATGTGGAGTTAAAATTCCCTAAAAAATGCTGTTTTTAAGGAAATGTTGTATATGAAGATAGTAAATAGAGTTACATTAGCTTGGGTTCTAATCCCAATACTGTATACAGGCTGTGTCGAGAGTAATATCTCCCAACAGGGACCATCTAGAGATAGAAATATCGCCCATAGTTCAACGGTCTCAGATATAAATAGAACCATCCAGAAGAGCAAGGCTGAGGTGGTTGAGACTATACCTACGGTGATGGTTGATGAGAGTAGCCCACTAGTTCAAGATGAGCTACTGAAAAATTCACTAGATGTCCCAAAAGTCATAACCGTTGAGGATGGTGATGAGGTCATTGAGGGTGTAGATGTTGGTGTAGAGTCCAATCTAGCACCTACTGTTGAAGAGGTTGAGGAGGGCTGGAGTGATGTTAGTCGAGAGGAAGAGGTTATAGAGACGGCAAAGATGTTTCTAGGAACAAAATATCTATGGGCTGCAAATGGACCAAACGCATTTGACTGTTCAGGGTTTACAAAGTATGTATTTAGAGAGGTTGGAATAGAGCTTCCAAGATATTCGGGAAATCAGGCAAAGGTTGGAATCCCTGTAACATTTGATGAGTTACAGAAGGGCGATTTGGTATTCTTTAATACTGAGCATAAATTTAGAGATAGAGTAAACCATGTGGGAATATATATAGGAGATAATAAATTTATACATGCATCATCAGTAAATAAGAAGGTTACAATTACATCATTTAGCGATAAACCTTTCTATAAAAGAAGATTTTTAAAAGGTGAGAGAATAATAGATTTTGTAGATAGCACAACGAACACTTACGCATCTCTATAGGTGGTACTTATATCCCTAAATTTATACTTTAGGGCTATAAATGCTTCGACCAATATAGGGTTAAATTGGCTATTTGACCCCTCTATTATAATCCTTTCAGCCTCTTCAAAACTCACCTCCTCCTTATAGCACCTCTTTGTAACCAGAGCATCATATACATCGGCAATGGCCATAAGTTGAGCTTCAAGAGGTATCTCATCACCCTTAAGGGCATTTGGATATCCACTCCCATCCCACCTCTCATGGTGGTAGTATGCGATATTGTAGGCGATGTTCAAGAAGTCGTTTCCATCATAATATCTCATAGCCTTCTCTATAGCATTTTTAGCCAATATGGGGTGCTGTTTCATTATCTCATACTCCTCCTCTGTCAACCTCTCAGGCTTCTTAAGTATACTATCTGGTATCCCCAACTTCCCTATATCATGGAGAGGTGCAGCCTGATAGATTAAATCTATATATCTCATACTCAATATATCTCTATAGAAACCCTTCTTTAGGAGGTAGTGTGCCAACTCCCTAATATATATCTTTGTCCTCTGCAGATGCTCACCAGTCTCATCATCTCTAATTGCAGATATGAGAGCTATACTCTCAACTGTGGAGGAGTGAGACTTGAGTAGCTCCCTATAGAAGCTATTTCTATCCTTAACAGCTATAAATATGGATATAAAACTTGTTATAAAGAAGCTTACTATAAATGGAGTCAATAGATATCCTGTAGATATATAGACATTATCTACAAAGAAGATATATGAGTATGGTATCGAGACCAATATTGTTAAGAAGAAGAGAGCCAATATGAGATTATACTGCCTATTTGTGAGTAGAAATATCAGAACCATAGATAGGAGTGTAGAGATTATAAAGTTTATAATCTTCATATAATTTGGCTGAACTATTAGTGCCTCACTCAATATATTCTGAATTAGAAATCCATTAATCATACTACTTGTAACCACATCACCTGATGATAACCTATAGGATGGGTTCAATGCAGTTATCAGAGAGCCGATTATGACACTCTTACCCTTAAACTCATCTGGGGATACTCTACCATATAGGAGATCAACTACAGATACAACCTTGGGGGGTGTAACATGAAAATTTATAAGGACACTACTATCACTATTCATTTTAACCCTCTTTCCTAAAATTGTAAAACTGTTACTATCTACAACCTTCAACTCATCTCCTATACTCATAATTGTGGCAAGTCCAAATGATGGAATGGTCTCCCCTCTATATTTTGCAAATAGATGAACCCTCCTAAATATCCCATCTATATCATCAGATATATTCATAAAACCGAAATTATCGACACTACTCTGAAGTTTCTCATGGTTGCATAGAGCAGAATCTGTGGTAAATGTTGTAGATATCCCTTCAAATGAAGCTCTCTTATACTTAAGATTTCCACAGCCACTTGATGAGATATTTGAATCTCTATTTAAAAATATAGGTATGGTTGCATTTGTACTCTTAATAGAGTTTATCAACCTATCATCATTATCCTCAATCAGATTAAGCCCATTTATGGTTACATCTATATTTAATATGTCGTGGTAGAATCTTCTTATATTTTTTGGAGATGTTCTATCCTCTTCGGAGAATATTATATCTATGCCAATTGCAGATGGGTATTGAAGAGATACCATATTTATAATCTTTGCCTCTATTATTCTAGGCCATGGCCACTGCCCAAGTAGCTTGAGACTATCACTATCTATATTTATTATAGTTGTGGAGGGGGTCTCTCCCTTTATCTTCTCCGTTAAAAATAGGGTTAATATATCATATATATGGTAGTCAACCACCTTTATTAAATTACCATTATATATAGATAGATTGAATATAGCTACCGTGGTTAAGATTGCAAAATACTTAAGCTTTATAGCCATTCTGCTATTTTATAAATATTTCAACATTTCTATTTCTAGGCTCTGGAACACCATCTGAAGTTTTAATGAGTAAATCCTCTTCTCCATACCCCTTTGCTACAACTCTATCGGAATCGATATCTACACTTCTCTCTATTATCGACTCTATATATTTAGCTCTCTTTAGAGATAAATCTCTATTAGAACTTGAATCTCCAACCCTATCTGTATGTCCTACAACATCTACTATACAGGGGCTACTCCTTCTGATATAATCCATGGCACTATCTAGAGAAGATTTAGACTCCTCCGTCAACTCACTTGAATTTGGCTTAAAGTATAGTATATATGATTTTGGTTTAGTCGGCATTGAGCTATATAAATCTGAAAAAATACCCTTCAATCTATCTAACTCCATATATTTAACCCTATCCAAGAGTCTATCCCCACCATGAAAGGTTAAATATCCACCTGCCCTATCAATTATAGCCATCTCTCCTCCAACTCTGATGGTGATGCTACTTCCAGAGCCTCCCCCATCGGAGAGTGCAATAAATCTCTTGGAGGAGCAACCAGAAAATATTATAAGGAGAGAAGATATATACCCTATAGAGCCTCTCACTCTATAACCTCCACAATGAACTCTGTTCCACGAATACCTACAACACCATCTGGAATTTCAAACTTTACAGAGTCTGGAGAGAGCTTTCCCACCTTTCCTGAGTTAAATAGAGCCTTGCCCTTTATCAGCTTAATATCTATATCAAATTCCCTATCCTCAGGCTTAAATATATATCTATTTATGCAGAATATACTATTCTCACCCAGCGTTAATCTACTACCATCACTAAATGTGATACCTACCCCACTCTTAACTTTTGTCATTATAATATCCCCCCTCTTAAGCGTTGAGCCTAACTTTAAACTTAAAATACTATTTTCACGCTTTATATGGACTTTACCGTGGATAGATTTTACCATTCCCACAAACTCATCTGCATAAATAAGTGAGCAGAATATTAGAGTAGTAATAATTTTACGCATGAAAAACCCCTATTCAGAAGAAAGTTTGATAGGGAGTTTATATCCCTTATTTAAACTATGACACAGTTAGAAGATCTCTCTTTTGCCAAAAATTTAAACATTAAAATAAATATACCCCCTCTAAGAGAGTAGGGGGGTCTCTTGTTAAGCTAAAGCTCTCTTAGCACTCTCAACAACTTTGGAGAATGCCTCAGGATTATTCATAGCCATATCTGCTAAAATTTTTCTATCAAGCTCTATATTTGCCAATTTGAGTCCATGCATAAGGGTTGAGTAGCTCATTCCATTCAATCTAGCTCCTGCATTAATTCTAACTATCCATAGCCTTCTAAAGTCTCTCTTTCTCCTCTTTCTATCTCTGTAAGCGTATACTAGAGAGTGCTCCACCTGCTCTTTAGCCTTTCTAAAGTGTTTTCTTCTTCCGCTATAGAAACCTTTAGCCTGTTTTAAAATCTTTTTATGCTTTTTTCTTCTTACCGTTCCAGTCTTTACTCTCACTCTATCTCCTTTACCTTTTCTATCTTAAATTTTACTCTGAAGGTGTCAAGAACTATCTTGAACTTGTCCTAAATATACTTAGGAGTCTCTAAAATTATGCTATCATAGCCTTTACGAGCTTCTCATCAGCCTTACTCACATATCTAGCCTCTCTACTCTTTCTATGGTGAGCACCATCAACTTTTGTCAATATGTGGCTTCTGAAGGCAGAACCTCTCTTAATCTTGCCACTCTTTTTCACCTTAAATCTCTTTACGGCACCTCTTACGCTCTTCATCTTTGGCATTCTAAATCCTTTTGTGATTTTTAATTTTCGTAGGGAGGCGTATTATACCCAAATCTATTTAAACTCCATTTAGTTTTTTATAACTAAACACCCGACTAATAGAGGATAATAAGCAAATATAATTTAACATTATAAAATAAAAACAATGTTATTTTTTTTTTGCTGTTAAAAAAAAACTATCTATCAATTCATATCCAATAATAAAAAACAACTTACTAAGCAACTATTAGATATTATTATTAATCAAAAAAAAAATAATTTTGAAAGGGGATAGTTATGGCTTTTTTCAGAAAAAATGTGACAAAAAGCAGAGAGATAAAGACAAAGGAGAGCAGAGAAACTGAAGTGGTAACTAAACCAAAAGTGGCGAAGGTTGAGACGATAAAGCCTAAACCTGCAACCCCAAAGCCCAAAAAATCATCAACTGTAATCTCCAAAGGTATTAGAGTGGAGGGGAACATATCTGGGGGTGACTTCGTGCAGATAGATGGAGTCTTAAATGGAGATGTTACAGCCCCTAATGTCAATATAGGGATGAATGGTAGCGTTCATGGAGTTGTTAAAGCTGATAGCGTAATCATTGATGGAAAAGTTAAGGGAGAGGTCTACTCGAAGGAGCTTGAGGTTAGAAAGACTGGACAGGTTACAAATAAAATCTACTCATCAAATATCATCATAAGTGGAATTATAATTGGAGATATAGTCTCCGATAACCTAATAAGAATTGCGAAAGATGGAACTATTGAGGCTAACCATGTAGAGGGGAAGAGAGTTGTCATCAATGGAAACATAAAGAGGGGCATGATTATAGGTGAAGATGTGATAGAGGTTGAGCCAGATGGTAAAATAACTACTGAGAGGCTAGAGAGTAAGAGAGTTGTTGTAAATGGAAAGATAGAGGGTAAAATTACAGCATCGGAGCTTCTAGACGTTGGTAGAAATGGATTTGTACAGGGTGAAATTACAGTTAAAAATATAAAGACTCAAGAGGGTGGTCGAGTAATTGGAACGATGGTTACATATGAAGAGCCTAAACCTAAAGTTGAGCCTAAACAGCTCGAGAGCAGTATAGCAACAGAGATGAGTTTAGATGATAGTAGCGAAGATATAATCGATACGAAATTGGCCTAGATTTTTAAGATAGGTATATTTATTAAATTAGGAAGAGATATGTCAAATGATTATGATGTTGAAAAGTATGATAGAGAGCGTGAAGAGAGGATAAGACACCTAGAGAGCCTTAAGGATAGAGCTGAAGAGGAGTTCAATAGCTACAGCTATCACGGTAGTGAAGGTAGAGAACTCTATGAGTATGTTGAAGATGGTGATGATTCTGGAAGAAAGTGGCTCATAACAATGACATCTGTAGCACTTATAGGATTTATGGGGTATATTGGATATGGATATCTAAGTGGTGGTTCAGATAGAGGTGAAGAGGTAGCAAAGGATAATAATACCCAGAAGCAGGTTGAGGAAGAGTCCAAGCCAAATGTAAAAGATAAGATTGAATCTATAGTCTCGACAGCTATTGTTCATACTCAAGCTGAGAGTAGTAGTAATATAGCTATGATGGAGAGACCAGAAGAGCCAAGTATAACAAAAAATATTATTGAACCAAATAGAGAGAATAAGATAGAGATAATTGAAAATAGCGTAGATAGGAAAGCTGAAGCTATACCTACAGAGGTGGTTACTACCCCTACAGCCACACCAACACCGACTCCTACGGCGACTCCTGAACCGAAACCTACAGAGGAGATTACCCATGAGAGGAGTGAAGATAGAAATATATACGTTAGAAAGAGTCCAAAGAAGAGAAAATATAGAGTTGTAATAGTTAAAGAGGGTGATACATTGGCATCCATAGCTGAAAGATACTATGGAAATCCTATGTACTATAAGAAAATTTTAATGGCAAATAGGGATATCAAGAGGAGCAGACATCTCAGAGTTGGACAGAGAATTTTAGTTCCAGAGCTTGATGATAGAATAAAGAAGAGACTATACAGAATTAGAAGGGGTGATACCCTAGCTAAGATATCTAGAAGATTCTACGGTACATCAAAAAAGATGCAGAAGATTATTGATGCAAACTATAAGATAAGGGATGAGAAGAGTCTACTAAATGTTGGTGACCTCATCTATATACCTAAATAGTGGCTGGAAGATTTGATGGATAATCTGTATATAGATATAGGAAGCACATACTTTAAAATTGGGTATGGCTCCTATACCGAGCAGTTTTTTAGAGATTTTAATATAGATATATATGATGATTTGAAGAGAAAGTGTGGCTCTATCCTAAAAAAATATGGTAGAGAGAATATACATATATGTAGTTCGGCAAATGGAGGACTTAGCACACTAATTATTGGATTAACTTCTCTATTTAGTATAAAGTACGCTACGAACATAGCATTCAACTCTGGAATAAATATTATAGATAGGGTCATCTACTCAGATATTGAGGATAGAGAAGTACCGAAGGGGTCGATTGATGTAGTCATAATAGTGGGTGGGGTAGATAGTGTAGAGCCTAAATTTGATAATAGACTCCTAAAGTTTCTAAAAATGGTAGATTACAACAATATTGTATATGTTGGAAATAGGGTAGATTTAAAATTTTTAGAGAGATATATACCAAATCTGGTAGTACTACCGAACATAATAACGGATAGACTCAAGATTAATGAGAAGCCCCTTAGAGAGTATCTAACACATCTATACCAGAGTGATATTGTAGGTAGAGAGGATATTAAGAGGCTATATGAGATAACATCAAACCAGATATACCCAACACCATACATAGTTAACCTCTCTCTTCCAAAGATAAGAGATATATTTGATGTGGTAGACCCATTTCTAGTTGTAGATATTGGTGGAGCAACAACAGATATCCACTACAGCACCGACTTGATAGTCGGTAAAAATATAATCACAGAGAGTGGATACGATAGAGTTGTCTTTAAAAAGCTGGGTGTATATAAATCTAGAGAGAATCTAATATTCTCTGCAAAGAGTAATGAGTTTGTATATGAGCTATTGGAGTATCTAAAGGTCAATGATACAATATTAGAGGAGAAGAGTAGTAGAGCCACAAAGGTACTTATGCAACTTGCAATATTTTTAGTCCTATATTACGTCTCTAACAGCAATAGTGAAGATATAGAGTTGAGGCTAGAGGCTCTAAACTCAATTATAATTACGGGTGGGGTATCGAAGGTACTAAGAGATGTGGATATAGAAGAGGTCGTTCAATTCTTCTATAAGAAGATACTCCACTTCGATACAGCCCCAGAGATTATAGTCGATAGAGACTATAGAATATGGACACTCGGTCTAGAGAGGCTCTAAATATTCCATTTAAATGCTCTCAATGTACCTCTAACTCCCCTTCTAACTCTAGGTAGGATATACCCCTTACTATCAATATAAAGTCGATAGAGGGGGCTATTAAAGTACCTATCCTGTTGCCTCTTTAGCTCCTCCACCGTCTCCTCAACATTACAAAACTTTAGACTCTTAGGAGAGATATATCTAGGGTATAGAATTAATGTAGCAGATACCAGCTCATCTAATGTAACTCTCCTCTCTCTCCTTCTACACTCTCTATAATCTACCGTAAGTCCCCATGAGGCGTAAAAGGGTAACCCATATGTGAATACCCTCTTACCCCTCAATAGTGCATCAAATCCAGCTCCCGATGTGAGAGTGTGAACCTCATCAACACTATCTATTGCACTATCTATACTTACGCTCTCAACCACCAGATTACTACACTGCCTAATAATCCTATCGGGGACTCTACCATCTCTATTCTTAGATAATACATCTGGATGGGGTTTATATATTATAAAACTTTTTGGATTATTCTCCCTAACCATCTGCAGAAGGTCACTATTATTTAGACCAAAAGCCCCATACTTGATACTCATATCATCAGATACCTGTCCAACAACCAGAATTCTCTTATCATATCTACCCTCTATCTCAATCTTTGAATGCTCCAAGTGGTTATATTTGGATAGTCGATAGTCAACTATAACTCTCCTCAACCTTCTCGCCCTCTCAAGTAGCTCATCTGTAAAGTTATAGTTCTGGATAATATACTCTAAATCTGACTCCCTACTGGGGTCAAAATATAGCCCTCTAGAGTCGATACCCAGAGAGTATGGTCTACTGAAGCCTGAGCCGAGAGCTACAGAGCGAATAAAGGCATCTTCTATTCTATAGATTGGAATGGACTCTCTATCGGCAAACTCCTCCACATCGGAAAATCTCTTAATCCCATATATAAATATCTTGGAGCTACCATCTAAGCCCCTCTCTAGAGCATCACTCAACCCTCTACATATAATTTTTTTATTATTTGGGGCGTAAAAGAATGGCTCAATCTGCACCATTCTCCATGGAGAGAAGTTGAAAAAAAATAGCTTCCCCTCATTCGATTTATAACTAATATTAGACATATATAAAAGAGTCCTCTCCTTTTTCTATTTAAAAAACATTATAATATAATTGTGTTAAAAATTGGAGCCTATGTGAGGGGTAAGCAGTTCCTAAATTTCTCAATCTTAATCCTACTAGATATATCCATATTGATATCTATATTCTACATATCTACGGCAGTTAGAGACTCTCTAAAAATTGATGATATTCCCCAATATATCGAAATATCTATATCAGATTTTCTATTTGCAATATTGACTATAGAGATTCTACTAATAAGCGAGAGAATATACTCATTTAGATTTGACTTCTGGCAAGAGACAAAAAAAATTCTAAAGGCTCTACTACTCTCATATCTAATTGTATTGACAATTTTAGCCCTGACGAAGAGTAATCTCCACTACTCAAGGCTCTTTATCACAATATTCTTTACACTTAGTGGGGTATCCATTCCCATATTTAAACTAATTATAAAGAGAAATCTATACGCCATAGATGCCCTAAAGGAGATTGTATTCATCACAGGGGATAGCCGTGAGGGGGTAGAGAGGTTTAGGAGAGAGCTAAATTCAAATAGATATCTGGGTCAGCTCTGCAGAGATGAGGGGTATGAGACCATATTTATAGTATCAAATAGGGTTGAGATGTTAAATAGGTATATGGAGAGTGGATATACAATATATATAGTTCCAGATATATCAAATATAAACTTTGTAAACTCCACGATACTCGAGTATGACAATCTGAGAGAGAACTCAATATATTTTGAGAATAGACTATTGAGGGTTGAGAGTCTCATATTTAAGAATATGATGGATAGAGCCATCTCCATAGCCACTCTACCAATCTTCATACCGATACATATGGCTATATCGATATTGATAAAATTGGACTCTAAAGGGGATATTCTATTTAGACAGAGACGTATCGGAAAGGGTGGTGATGAGTTTACATGTCTAAAGTATAGAACTATGTTTGAGAACTCAGATGAGATATTGAGAGAGTATCTAGCCCTAAATCCTCAAGAGGTTGACCACTACAGCAGATACCATAAGTATAGAGATGACCCGAGAGTTACAAAATTTGGCAGATTTTTACGCTCAACATCTCTGGATGAGCTACCACAAATATTAAATGTATTGAGGGGGGATATGAGTATAGTTGGACCTAGACCATATATGGTTAATGAGGTGGATAAGCTAGGAGAGTTTAGAGATACAATATTGAGGGTAAAACCTGGTATTACAGGTCTATGGCAGGTTAGTGGAAGAAATAACCTAACATTCCAAGAGAGAATGGAACTTGAGAGCTGGTATATAAAGAATTGGTCTCTATGGGGAGATTTTATAATACTCCTTAAGACATTCAGTGTCGTGTTTAGGAGGGTAGGGGCAAAATGAGAGTGCTAGAGATATATCCAAATAGTAGAAGCTTGAGAGTGGCTCAGAAGAGCTACCTTAAGGAGAATAGACTACTCCCAACATTAACAACAATTGGGGAGTTTGAGAAGAGCATAATAATGCTGGATAGAAGAGTTGTAGATAGGATTAAGAGGGTTATATATCTTCAAGAGGTCTCAAAATTTGACAACTTTAAATCTCTAAATATAGATGTTGATTTAATAAAATTCTTCAGTAGAAGTGAGGCGATATTCAAATTTTTTGAGGAGTTGAGCCATGAGAGGGTAACCTTTAACGACTTAACTGCTGGAGATAGCTATTCAGAGTTTGAGAGAGATATAGAGATAGTCGAGAGGCTATTTAATAGCTATAGAGAGTATCTTCATAGATATAACCTTACAGACAGAGCATTTATACCTGATGAGTATAGATTGAATAGGGGTTACATAAAGAGATTTGATAGGATAGAGCTACATCTAGAGGGGTATCTAACAAGATTTGAGTTTGAGCTGATTGATGAGGTCTCCAAGAGTGTAGAGTTTATTATCCATATGGAGACAAGCCAGTTTAATATCAAACTCCAAGATAGATTTAGAGAGTTTGGCATAGAGCTACCGGAGGATAGCACTTTATCATTAAATTTCACCACTAGAGAGGTTTTAACGAGTCAAAAAGTGAGTATGGAGATAAATGCTAAAACCTTCGGTGTAGAGGAGAGGGTATCACAGGTTATACTCATGTTTAAATCTATATCGGAGATGGTCTCGAAAGGGGTTAAACCTGAAGATATAGCAGTTGTTCTTCCAGATGAGAACTTCAAGGAGATATTAAAGCTCTATGATAAGTTCAACAATCTAAATTTTGCAATGGGATTTGACTACACCAAGGAGAGAGCCTATAAATCTATAGAGCTTATACATAATCTGTGGCATAGAGATAAGGAGATATCCATAGATAGGTTGGAGCAGTATGGTATAGATATTCAGAAATTGAATAGTATAGATAGCGAAGAGCTAGTTGGTATCAACCAATTCTTTAAGAGGCTATCATTTATAGATTTCGATTTGGAGAATGAGAAGGTCAAAGGGGTATATGAGAGGTTTCTGAAAGAGTTTAAGGGGGATAATATATCCATTAGAAGTTGGATATTCCTATGGCTTAGAGCAGTGATGGAGCTTAAAATAGATGATGTTAGAGGGGGAAAGATAACGGTTATAGGGGCTCTGGAGAGTAGAGGGGTTGAGTTTAAGGGTGTAGTGGTGGTAGATTTCAATGATGATTTTGTCCCAACAATTCCAGCAAAAGATATGTTTCTAAACTCAAATATTAGAAAATTGGCAAAACTACCAACGAGAGGAGACAGGGAGGCTCACCAGAAACAGCTCTATAAGAGACTGTTGGAGAGGGCAGAAATCGCCACTATCATATATAGCAGGAGTGAGAATAGGAGTCCAGCTCAATACCTCTATGAGCTTGGTATAGTCCCAAAAAATATTGAGGATGTGAATTTAAAGAGTCTCTATAACCACTCTATCACATATCAAGATATCAATCCCATATTCAATATAGATGTGGATAGTGTTAGATGGTCCTATAAGAGGCTAAAGACTCTTATAGAGTGCAAGAGGAGATACTACTACCAATATGTTATGGGGCTTAGAGAGAGGAGTGATAGGTTAAGCTTTAATGAGGGTATATTTATCCATAGAGTATTTGAGAGACTCTTCAGAGAGTATCCACAATTTAGAGAGCGTCAAGATATGGCAAATGCCATCAATTTAACCATGGATAGGCTCTACTCAGATAGCGACCCTAAAATGAGATATATTAAAATCCTATGGCAGAGGCGATTAGATAACTTTATAGATGGGCAGATAGAGTACTTCAATAGGGGCTATAGAGTTATTGAGACGGAAAGTAGAATTGAGGGGGATATATCAGGGTTAAGATTTGAGGGTATAGTTGATAGAGTTGATAAGAGTAGAGATAATATCAATATATTTGACTACAAGATGGCCAGTAGAGTGGATAACCTTCAGATGGCGATATACCATGAGCTTCTAAAGAGCCAATTTAAGAGATTTAATCTGGCCATTATAGAGCTTCCAAAAGGGGATATAGTTGAGCTAAAAGAGTTGAGTGGAGAGATAGATAATCTAAAATCCGAAATAGAGAAGGTAAAGGGGTTGAGGAGTGTTGAGGCAAAAAGGTGTAGTGAGCTATCAAAATGTAGATACTGCCCGTTTCAATTACACTGCCAGAGGGGTGAATTTATATAATAGTCGGCAAAACTACTTAAATATCAATATTATATCTATATATTAAGCAATATATAATATTAATCGCCCTTTTAAAGAATTGAACATTATATTTCAACCAAAATAGCATCTACTCT
>JAADDP010000168.1 GCA_013153825.1 Campylobacterota bacterium | reverse complement strand
TTTATAGATGAGGCTCAATTTGTATCCAATATTAAGGTGAACCGTATCTACGCCGATGATTTTTTAGCAGTAAAGAAGTTCACAAAAGAGAGTCCAATTATCAAATATGGACATGATAACTATGATGAGTTTTTGGACGCTCCCATACAGGCTGTATATATAGATACTGCTTTGAGAAAACATTACACCTTTATTAAAAAGGCACTTGAAGCAAAAAAGCATGTACTTTGTGAAAACCCTATAGCTCTGGAGAAGAGGGAGTTAAAGGAGTTACTCTCACTGGCAAAAAAACAGAAAGTTCTCCTACTTTCGGCACTCAAAACAGCATTTTTACCTGCATTTAATCAACTCCTCAAGGAGCTTAAAAAGGGGGAGATTGGGGAGATAAAGGAGGTTCGAGCTACACGAACCTCCCTCTACAGGGAGAAGAACTACCCCGACAGTTTTATGGAGCAGGGGGCTACAAATATTCTTTCAGGCTACCCCTCACTATTGATACATAAAATTTTGGGTAAAAAACAGTCCATAACTTTCTTTGACCAGAAAGAGAAAAATTATGATATTAGCAACCTCATCATTACCACCCATAAAAATGATGCTGTGGGGGTTGCGAGGGTGGCGACAGGTATAAAATCGGAGGGGGACGCTATAATCTCGGGAACTAAGGGGTATGTCTATATTCCTGCACCTTGGTGGTTGACCAAAGAGTTCTACTTTAGATTTGAGGATACCCACAAGAGTTACAAGTTTAGTTACGAGTTTGAGGGGGGTGGATTACGGTATATGATTGCCGAGTTTGCCTCACTTATTCAGCGAGGTAAACGAACCTCCAAGAAGTTGACCCCCTCCGATATGGTCTCCATTGCGAGGGTGGTACTGGATTACAATGAGTCGAAAAAGAAGACCAAAAAAGATAAAAAGGAAAAATAGTTTATGATATATGAAGATTATTATATCTTTACACCTGGTCCCGTGAAGATGTCAGATGAGATTTTGGAGATTGGGGCAAAGCAGACACCCTATTTTAGAAATAGCAAATTTTCGGAGGTAACATTTAGGTGTGAAGCTGGACTACTTAAAATGGTCAATGCCCCCGAGGGGAGTAGGGTCATATTTTTGACAGCTTCAGGGACTGCAGGAATGGAGTCGGTTATTATGAACCTACTGACTAAAGAGGATAAGGCACTAGTTGTCAATGGTGGGGGGTTTGGTCGCAGATTTGTAGATATTTGTGAAGTTCATGAAATTCCCCACACAAATTTTGAGGTCAAAGATACCAACCTATCGGATATAGCAGACTCTGCACCCCAAGGTGAACATACGGCACTTGTGGTAAATGCACATGAGACAAGTGTGGGACACCTTTACGACTTGGAGGCTATGGGGACTTATGCAAGGGAGAAAAATCTCTTCTTCATAGTAGATGCTATCAGTATGTTGGTGACCGACCCCATAGATATGTCGGCTCAAAATATAGATGTGATTATTGCAAGTAGTCAAAAGGGGTTGGCACTCCCACCTGCCCTAACTATGGTTATTCTATCCCCAAGGGCGATTGAGAGGGTTCAAAATATAAAAAACCTCTACTTCAACTTTCAGGATTATCTTCGGAATGGGGAGCGAGGTCAAACCCCCTACACTCCAGCTGTTACAGTTATGCTTCAACTTGAGGTGAGACTTGCCCAAATCGAGAGGGAGGGGGGAGTTCAAGCGAGTATAGCAAAGGCTCGAGAGGTAGCCGAATATTTTCGGAAAAGTATTGCAGAACTTCCACTCAAATTCTACACCCCATATATGCCAAATGCCATGACAACCCTAACCCCAACAGATGGGAAGAGTGCCATGGATATTGTAAATGACTTGGAGGAGCAGTATAAGGTTATGGTCTGTCCAAATGGGGGAGCCGAGCGAGATATTATCTTCCGAGTTTCCCATATGGGGGATATGACAAGGGAGTATGTAGATGTGTTGATAGATGCAATGTATAAATATTATGGTATGGAACGGAAATAGTGGTAGAGCCAAAAATTTTAAGGGAGGCTCAACTCATTATGTTGGATATATTGGTTGAGTTTGATAAGATTTGTCGAAAACATAACCTCAAATATTGGTTGGATAGTGGAACTCTACTTGGAGCTGTACGGCATGGGGGGTTTATCCCTTGGGATGATGATATTGATATATCCATGCCACTTGAGGATTATAAGAAGTTTGAGAAGATTGCACTCAATGAACTTTCAGACACTATATTTTTTCAGACAAACACCACAGACCCCAAGTTTCCATTTGACTATATCAAACTCCGTTCAAATCGAGCTAAAATTGTGGAGTTCCATGAAAAGGGAAAAGAGATAAAGTATCATCAGGGGGTATTTGTGGATATATTCCCCATGCTAAATATTCCAAATAGCGAATTTCACTACAAATTTTACAGTGATATATTTGCCCTAATTCGGAGAGTGTCGGCAAAGAGTTTGCACACCCCTGACGGAAAAGATATGCCAAAGATACGCCACCAACTCCAAAACTCACTTCTCCTCATGCACCAAAAGGGGGAGAGTAAGGTAATCTATGGTGGGGAGATGCCTGATGTCTCGGCATGGTTTGACTATGATAAGATATTTCCACTTCAAGAGATGAGGTTTGAGGGGATAAACTTCTATGTTCCAAATGACCCCCACCACTATCTTGAAAATATCTACTCCTTCAACTACATGGAGTTACCCCCTCCAGAGGGGAGAGTAACCCATGCTCACAGCATGGAGGTGGTTGAGTAGTTACTCACCCAGTGCCTCCCTCAAATCTGCAATTAAATCTTGGGTATCCTCCAATCCTACACTAAGCCGAATAAGTCCTGCTGGAACTCCTGCCTCCTCCAACTCTTTGGGGGAGAGCTGTTGATGTGTGGTACTGGCTGGGTGGGTGATAATCGATTTGCTATCCCCAATATTTACTACCAAACTGAAAATTTTGGTGCTATCTGCCACCCTTTGAGCCTCTTCAAGTGACTCTAGTTCAAATGAGAGGAGTCCACTCTGCCCCTTTGGAAAATATTTTTGGGCTAAGTGGTAGTTTCTATTTGATTTCAAACCTGCATAGTTTACACTCTTCACTTTGGGGTGGGTTTCCAAAAATTTGGCTATCTCCAGAGCCGATTTGGAGTGTTGCACCATTCGGAGGGGGAGGGTCTCCAACCCCTGAATATACAACCATGAGTTGAATGGACTTGGGGTTGCCCCCAAATCTCGTAGGAGGGAGAGGCGAACTCGAAGTGTAAAGGGTGGAAGCTCCAAATCGGTATATATCAACCCATGGTATGTAATGTCAGGCTCATTGAAGTGGGAGTATCTTGGATTACCCTTAATCTTACTTTTAATATCTTTTCGCTCCACTATCATGCCACCCAGTGCCAACCCCTGCCCTGTGGTGTATTTACTGGCACTATGCACAACTATATCACACCCCAAAGTTAAGGGTTTGCATAGAATTGGGGTGGCTACCGTATTATCTACACATGTCAAAATGGAGTGTCGGTCTGCAATTTTGGTCATCTGCTCAAAGTCAGCTACATCTATACTTGGGTTTGTAATGCTCTCAAAGAGAATGAGCTTAGTTTTCTCATCTATCAGAGGCTCAATCTCGGAGGGATTATTCACATCAAAATATCTACTCTCGATACCAAACCTTTTAATTGTGTGGGCTGTAAGTGTGGTTGTACCTCCATACACCTGTTTCGCCACAATAATATTATCTCCAGCCTCGGCAACATTGGCAATTGCATAAAATATGGCACTCATACCCGAAGCTGTGGCAACTCCAGCCTCCCCCTCCTCAAGTAGGGCAAACCGTTTCTCAAATACATCTGTGGTGGGGTTCATAAGTCGGGTGTAGATATTTCCCAACTCTTTAAGTTCAAAGAGGTCTCCTGCGTAAGTTGTGTCTCGAAATTGGTAAGCTGTAGTTTGATATATGGGTACAGCCATAGTGGCTTGGGTATCTTTCTCATACCCAGCATGTATGGCTACTGTCTGTTCATTCATGTTTAGTCCTAAATACAAAATATAATTTTGTATTATAGCACAATATTAGACATGAAAATCTGCGTTTGCTAAAGCGATACACTCAATCTCTATCAATACCCCCCTTGGGAGTGTTTTGACAGCTACCGTACTCCGAGCTGGTTTATGGTGACCAAAATAGTGAGAATAGACCTCATTCATCTTTAAGAAATCATCCATATCGGCTAAAAAAACTGTGGTCTTAATCACATCATTGAAGTGAGCTCCACTAGCCTCCAGTACATAAAAGAGGTTTTTCATAACTTGGTGGGTCTGGTTGATAATATCATCAGCCACAATTACCCCCTTCTCGTCCATTGGAATTTGTCCAGATGTGTAGACTATACCGTTAGCCACTACAGCTTGGGAGTATGGTCCAATGGCAGCTGGTGCCTCTTTTGTCTCTACAAATCTCATATTTCAGTCTCCTTTTTAACTATTTATCTTCGTAAAAGATGTAATTTGTTGAGTAGTCAGAGAACTCAAAATATACCCGTTTTTCACCATCATCTTTTTTCCCATTTAGGTTCTTGTCGTTATATCCATAACCGTATCTATATGGTCTATCTTTATTATTGTCTGTTCCACTGGCAGTTGTAATTTTATCAATATCCAAAAATCGTTTTACAAGCTTATCTCCAGCATAAATCTCCAAAATACCATTGGTTCCAGTCCAGTTCTGAATGGAACGACTAAGTTTATTTTGCGTCTCTTGAGTACAACCAACAAATAGTACCAATGAGGCGATTAAAAGTGAATGATTTAGTTTCATCAATATATCCTTTTTAAATAGATGTAATATTTTAACACATTAACATTAAGTTGGCATATTAAACTTCTGAATAATCAACTCCCCATCACCATTAAAATACAAATAGTAAAGCTTATCTCTCACTATTGGGAGACCTGCCAAATATCTAAGTGCCAAATTTGCTTGAAGTGAGGCTATCTGCATGACCATTGGGGCTGTAACCCCTCCTATCTCATGCTCCCCCCTACCAAATACTCCAAATGATGCCCTCTCAAAGAGACAGACCTGTCCATTGAACTCCTCCACACTCCCATACACCCAAGGTATCTGTTTCCCTTTGGAGTAGTTATCTAGCTCCTCGCGAGTCTGAAGATTATCGGTAGCGTCCAAGATGAGGTCATACCGATTATCCTGTTTCTGAAACTCTCGAAAATCCATTATATAGGCTTCAGATTTTAAAAATGGATTTTTCAATTTCAGACTCTCCACCACCACCTCTGCCTTATATCTCCCCTCATCTTCCAAACTGAAGGCAATCTGTCTGTGGATATTATGGAGTGAAACTGTATCAAAATCAACTATATCCACTCTTCCAACTCCCGAAGTTCCCAAAGCATAGGCTAGAGAGCATCCCAACCCCCCAGCCCCAATAATGGCTATCTTTTTACTCTGGAGGGAGAGTTGCACCTCTCGACCCCAAAGTTCCAACTGTCTTTTAAAATAATTATCTACTGTTAACATCTTGAAAGTTTATCCAAATTTTATGATAAAATACAGAAAAACATTGGAGAGTGGCATTTGTTAAATAAAAAATTGCACCTTGTAAGTTTGGGCTGTACCAAAAATCTTGTGGATAGTGAGGTTATGCTTGGAAAATTGAGTAAGTATGAGTTGAGTGATGAGCCGTCGGAGGCTGATGTAATTATTGTAAACACTTGTGGATTTATAGAACAGGCTAAAGTGGAGAGTATCAATACAATTTTAACTCTCCATGAAACTCGAAAACCTAACTCAACGCTCGTTGTCAGTGGCTGTTTAAGTGAGAGATATAGAGATGAGTTGCAGAGGGAACTCCCTGAAATAGATATATTTACTGGGGTGGGGGATTATGATAAGATTGATGAGATTGTAGCTCAAAAGAGGGGGGCTACATTCTCTCCAGAGGTCTATTTAGCCAATGAACACTCCCAACGGGTAATTACAGGCTCAAACAGTCACGCCTATATCAAAATAGCCGAGGGGTGTAATCAAAACTGTGCATTCTGTGCAATCCCCTCATTTAAGGGGAGACTCCACTCTCGAACTCTATCCTCAATCGAAAAGGAGGTGAGAGGTTTGGTAGCCAAAGGGTTCTACGAGTTCACCTTTATATCTCAAGACTCCTCCAGTTATGGGAGGGATTTGGGGCTAAAAGATGGGTTGGTGGAGCTTATTAAGCTGATTGAAACGGTTGAGGGGGTGAGAGTTGCACGAATATTGTATCTATATCCGACAACAACTTCACCTCAACTTATAGATACCATTGCAAACTCAAAAACCTTTCAAACATATTATGATATGCCAATTCAGCATATAGATAATAAGATGTTGCGAGTTATGAAACGGGGGTTTGGGGAGGAGCAGACCATATCCCTCTTAAATCGCATGAAATCCAAAGATGGGGCATTTATCCGAACCTCCATCATAGTGGGTCACCCACATGAGAGTGAGGAGAGTTTCAACCGAATATCCAATTTTTTGAGGGAGTTTGAGTTTGATAGAGTCAATATATTTCAATACTCAAATGAGGAGTCCACAGATGCTTTCAGTATGGAGCAAATTCCACCTGAAGTTGTGGAGCGTCGAGTGAATATCTTGGAAAGGATAGTTCAGGAGACCACACTCAAATCCTTAAAGGGTATGGTTGGCAAAGATGTAGCCGTAATTTTGGAGGGGGAGAGTGATGAGCATGAGTATCTCCTCTCTGCTCGACCCATATTGTGGGCAAAGGAGATAGATGGAGATATACTTATAAATGATACCTCCGACCTTCCAATCAAATTTGGAGATATATATCGAGCCAAAGTTACGGAGCTTGTGGGGAATAGACTTTTGGCTACTCTAATATAACCAGACAAATATGACATGAAGCTCCTCGACCCTTTGGTCGGGGAATTAAACCCATACTCCAACCTTTTAAAGGCAAGAATGGAAAAAGTTGAAATCATAATTTTTGATGAAGAACACCTTAATTTACTTATCTAGCATAGCTGGTTTCCCGTTTCTCCCGAATGACAGTGACTTTTATTTCACCAGGATACTGTACCTTTTTTTCAATCTCCTTGGCTATCTTTTTGGAGAGGACTGTAATCTCGGCATCACTTATCTTTCCAGCATCTACAAAGACTCGAACCTCTCGACCTGCATTGATGGCATAAGCATCTTTGACTCCTATCTCCTTTCGAGCAATCTCCTCAATATCCTTAACTCTATTTACAAAGCTCTCCAGAACCTCCCTCCTTGCACCAGGTCGAGAGGCACTTATGGCATCAGCTGCACATACGGCTGCACTCTCAATACTATCAGGTTCTCGGTGTCCATGGTGGGCGTAAATTGCGTTTATTACTGTGGGGTGTTCATTGTGTCGTTTACACACCTCAACCCCCAAATCGACATGATTTCCCCCCACATCTGGAGTAAGTGCCTTACCTATATCGTGGAGAAGTCCAGCTCGAAGTGCCAACTTTTGGTCTCCGTCCATCTCTGCCGTCATAAGTGATGCCAGTTTGGCAACCTCCAAGGTGTGGGCGAGGGCATTCTGTCCATAACTTGCTCGATACTTCATTCTACCCAAGAGTTTCATCAACTCCTCTGCCATGGGGAGAAGTCCCAACTCAACCACAATATTCTCCCCCTCCTCCAAGATTTTCTGTTCAAACTCCTCCTCAACCTTTTTATGAACTGCCTCTATTCTCCCTGGGTGAATTCTCCCATCTTTAACCAAAATTTCAATAGTTTGAGTAGCTATGGCTCTTCTGTAGAGATTAAAGTTACTCACAATTATTACCCCTGGAGTCTCATCTATAATAATATCTACCCCCAAAAGTTGCTCCAGACTCTTGATATTTCGCCCCTCTTTTCCGATAATCCGTCCCTTATGTTCGTCACTTGGGAGGTTTACAATATTGATGAGTCGCTCCCCTGCAAACTCCCCTGCATATCTGGTCACAGCTTGGGAGATAATGTAGTCTGCCTTCCGTTTTGCATCATGGTGAGCCTGTTTTTCATATTTTCGGATAAGTTGAGCCATCTCAAGTTGACACTGCTCCTCAACCTGATTTATGAGATAACTTTTTGCCTCGTCTCTTGTCATCTCGGCACTCCGTTCCAAAAGTGCAATACTCTTAGAAATTTCCTCTTGTTTTCTCTGTTCAAGCGTATCTAAATACTCCTCTCGCTTCTCAATATCTCTCGCTCGAAAAGCTAACTCCTGCCTCTTCTCCTTTAGAGCCTCCATCTCCAGCATAAGCTCGGTCTTCTGCTTCTCAACCTCCAAAACTTTCTCTTGAAACCTCTTCTCAAGCTCAACCTCCTGCTCTCTTATCTTAATTTTAGCGTCCTGTAGTAGTTTTTCCGACTCATAAATTATGGCACTAGCTTTCGCCTTTGCCTCCGTTTCATGGTATCTAAACTGTTTCTTATTCTCATTTTTTACGAAAAAATAACTAGCCAACGCGCCTAAAATAGCTGTTACTGTAGATATTGAAATCTCTCCTATCATATCTTCTCCTTATTGGGAGCCTAAATTCCGAATATTTTAATCTGTTTAACTGTTTCTTATTTAAAACTTGTTTTGGTGTAATGTAAAGATGACCCTCTACATCATAATCATCAGTTATAATTTTTGGATAAACACAACTCCTCCTCCCTACAAAAAAGACCTGTTCTATAATATCTCCACTCCTCATAAAAAATCTATCATAGAACCCTTTACCAAAACCGACTCGTCTAAATGAGTTGTCCATACCAACTATTGGAACTACTGCTAAGTCTATTCTTTTATAAAAATTATTAGATATATTAGGCTCTTTAACACCAAATTTTTTCAATTTTATAGGCAATCTATATTTTACCAACCTAAAGCTTTTACCTTCCATAAATGGAACTAAAACCATAACACCATCCATTCGCAGTTTTTTTATTAAATTGGAGAGATTAATCTCTATTTTTAAAGGAATATACAACATTACAACACGGTATCTACTCTTTTTTATATAGAAATAGAGCCAATTGCATACTTTTTTATCTAAAAGATATACATTTGGTCTATTAAACTCCTTTAATCTTTGAATGCAGTTTTTTCTAAATTTCTCTTTGTTTATCATAATAAACCACTTCTTATATTTTTTTTTGCTATAATCGCTAAAAAATCTGAAGATATAGTTTAAAATGAGAAAATTTTTATATTTATCAATCTTGATTGCCCTATTTATGGGGTGTGGTGATGGTGTAGCCTCAAAAGGGTTCATATTTAGATTAAAGAGTTTTGATGGAAAAGGTGTGGATATTGCTGTTAATGGGGGTAGATATAGGTTTATAAATTTAAAAAATAGAATTATAATAGTAAATATCTTCGCTACATGGTGTCCACCCTGTATTGGAGAGATACCCCACCTAAATGCTCTTCAGAGAAAGTATAAAGATAAAATAGATGTTTTAGGTATTTTATTATATGATAATGAGCTTGGAAATGGAAACTTAAAGAGGTTTATTAAGGATAATAGAGTAGAGTTCTTCATCTCAAATAGTAATAGAGAGAATAGTAGATTTACAAAATTTCTTGCACCAAAATTGAGATTAAAACCAAACTTCTCAATACCTCTAACTATCATGTTTGTGGATGGGAGATACTTTACCCACTATGAGGGTAGTGTTCCGGAGGAGATGGTTGAGAGTGATATAAAACAGGCAACTTTAATTTTATCTAAATAGGATAAGAGGGTAGTGATGTTCAATATTTTTAAGAAGGTTCTAAAGAGAACAAATGATGCGATAAAGGATATAATCCCCACAAAACAGCAGAGAATTACAAAGGATGAGTTTGAGGAGATACTGCTAGAGTCAGATGTCAATTATGAGCTGATAGAGCATATAATGGAAAAGTTACCGAGTAAGATAGATAGAGATAGAGCTAGAGAGGCTCTTCTAGATATCTTCAGTGGTGAAGTTACTCAAAAAGTTACAATAGGTGGGGATAGAAGACCATTCATAGAGATGGTTATAGGTGTAAATGGGGCTGGTAAGACAACTACAATAGCAAAACTTGCAAGAGTGTATCAGAGAGAGGGTAGAGCTGTTCTACTTGGTGCTGGAGATACATTTAGAGCTGCCGCTATAGAGCAGTTGAGCCTCTGGGCAGAGAGATTGTCCATCCCTATTATAGCTACCAAACAGGGTCACGACCCATCGGCAGTGGTATATGATACCATAGTATCTGGGAGAGCTAAGGGTGTGGATAATATCATTATAGATACTGCTGGGAGACTACATACTCAGAAAAACTTGGCAAAAGAGCTTCAGAAGATGGTTAGAACTGCAGGTAAGGCTATGGAGTCTGCACCAGATAGAAAAATATTGATTCTAGATGGTACTCAGGGTAGCTCATCTATAAATCAGGCAAAGAGATTTCATGAGATTATAGGTGTAGATGGAATTATCGTTACGAAACTTGATGGTACGGCAAAGGGTGGCTCTATCCTATCTATAGCTCATGAGATGAGAATTCCTATACTATATATAGGAACTGGAGAGACTCCAGATGATCTTATTGAGTTTAATGCTGAGAGATATATAGATACCATTTTAGGAGAGATTTTTGTTTAGAGCTATTCTATCTATAATAGTATTTGCCCTTACTGCACTATCTATTGTAATTGTTGAGGAGAGGTCTCTATTTGATACGAGAGCTTTAGTTCAGATTGACCCAATTCCAGAGACGGAGAGGTTGATAGGGGAGAAGAGGTATGCCGATGCAGATGAGTATCTCTCTTACTTTATGCATTTTGATTATGTCAAAGATAATAGTAAGGCCATAGAGCTTGATAGATTTCTAAAGGAGAAGAGGGGTAGCCTTGAGTATAGAGGAGAGAAGATACTTGAGGGTATTTTTGAGGGTAAGAGTGATGAGGATATAGGAAAAATTTCTGCAATAGTATCAGATTTTCTTATTATAGGGGATATAAGAGATTTGGTTATAGAGGGGAGTAACTACATAAATGATAGAGATGTGGATAAGATTATTGTGGCACTCTCTACATTGGGCGTTTTATCTACAGCATCAACAATATACTCATTTTGAGCAACTGCCCCAGCTAAAGATGCAATATCAATATTAAAGTATGCAAAGAGAACAAAAAATATACCAGATTGGTTGGGTAAAACTATAGTTAAAGAGGCCAAGATATCTAAGGATAGCAGGTCAATAAAAAATATCGAGGAGCCACTTGGCAAAATATATGAACTATACAAGATGGTAGGTCTTAAGAATACAATCAAAATCTTAGGAGAGACGAAGAGCTTGAGTGATTTGAAGAGTGCAATTAAGCTCTCTAGTAGATTTGGAGATAGGAGTGGAAAAGTCATAATCTTAACTGGTGGGGGTAGTAGCTCAATTAGAAAGTTAGAGAGCCTATCTGAGGTTAAACCTAAAACTATCTTTTACGCCTCTACATATGGGGAGAAGGGGTTAGATGCTCTAAAGGCTCTAGGTGAGGCTAAGTTTCTAGCAAGAGTCTCAAAAACAATAGATAAGGGTAATTTTGACTCAATACTCAATTGGCTTTTAGGAGTAATTCCAAATAGTCTCCTATTTGGGATGATATCTTTTGGGTTTCTATTCCTCTCCTTGCAACTATATAGACTATTCAGGAGAGGTTAAAGCTCATCATCTAGGCTATCCAATCTACTACCTCTCCTCTTCTTATCTCCTCCACCCTTTAGGGAGCTTCTAGTTACATCTATACAGCTCTCAATTCCACTAACTCTACCCTTTTTAGAGACCACAACGCCTATATTCAACCTCTTATCTGTAGATATATCACTATTTTTTATATTGATACTCTGTGATAGCTTCTCTGCCCCATTAACTTTTGACCCTATTATGACCCTACTCTTCCCATCAGTTATATCATCCATCTCCTCTCTACTCAATTTGACATTACTAATATCTATAGTTCTAAATGTCTTTACAGCTCTACCACTCTTCACCTTTCTATCTAGGTCACCACTCTTTAGAGCCTCCTTAAACTCCTCTCTCCCATCTATCTTTATGTATGAGGAGTCACCTATCCTATTACGCGCTCTATTCTTAGATATTACTCTATTATAGACCTCCTTAAAGTCGGAGTGGCTTGAATTAAAATTATCTCCAAGATATATATTATCTGCCACATTGAGAGTAACCCCAACTACCACCATAGCTACAATCTTTCTCATCTTCTACCCTCTCTATCTATCCCAAATATGACACCCTCAACTCTACTTCTCCCATCTATAGATATCTCTACTCTACCTATGGGCTTCTCTCTATTTATATATTTTAAGCTTCTAGGGTTTGCTCTCATCCTTGGGGTACGGTTTGGCTTTAGAAGCCTCCTCAACCTCTCTCTACTATCCCATGATAGCTCTGGAATTAAATCATATGGAATTTTACCATCTCTATTGGCTATACTCTTAGATGCCCCATTGGCTATCAACTTCTCCACAATATTGAGATAACCCCTCTTGGTTGCAATGTGGAGTGGTGTATCGCCATGGATATCCCTTATATTCAGGTATGTCCCCCTATCTATAAGATATGAAGCTATATCGAGATGACCATAATAGATTGCCTCCTCCAGAGCAGTACCATATAGTGAGCCACCCTTTCTTGAGATGAGTATCTTCTCATCTACGAGATGCTCAACAACTCTACCCTTTCCATATCTAACTGCATAGTGTAGTAGTGTATCTCCATCTCTGCTAACATAATCGATAGGGACTCTCTGAAGTAACCTTTTTGTAGATGTTAGACCACCCTTAATGGCTCTTGATACCTCATCATCAGATATTATATCATATGAATATAGTGTTGTCTGTAGATATATTAGTAGTATGTATAGTATTCTCTTTAGCATGAGTAGCTCCCTTAAGAGGTAAAATAGGGTGTGGGGGATATGAGTGGAGAGATTTTATAAACCACACCCTACCCGATAGTATAGTTATTGAGCCTGAACTGAAAGACCTACGCTTGAATCTTCAA